>JANPCS010000331.1:0-2666 GCA_031431065.1 Hyphomicrobiales bacterium
TCATCAACCGGCCATCGTCTGATTGATCTGGACACCTATTTTGCCGGCACAACCAAGTTGTACAGCGCCGTGTTCGTGGCCAATACCGGTGCCGATGCCAAGTCGTGGCAGTGGTGGCTGAACCAGACGTCAGCTGGCGTGTCCGATAAACTGTCGGCCTTCAATGGCCGCCTGGTAGACCTCGAACGCCTGCCGGATGGACTTTACAATGCGGTCATGGTGAAAAACACCGGGGCGGATGCCGCCGCCTGGTGGTGGCGGTTGGGCTTCGCCTCGCTTTCCGACCTCGTCAATTTTGCCAACCAGCTTGCGGTGCGGCCGGTGGATATTGAAACCTACACCGTCAGCGGGCAGCGGCGTTATTCCGGCGTGTTCATCGACAATGCCAACGCCGCCACAAGGCGAATCCGCAGTGTGTTTGCGGAACGTTTTCTCGATGGCAACAACCTCCCCACGCGGGGGATATTCGAGGCGTATCTGAAGCAGGTGTCCGGGTCCGTGCTCGTCGATCTCAACAGCCGCCGCTCGGCGGAGACTGCAAGTTCCCTCAAGTCCCTGCACTTGCTGCACGCGATGCGCCAGGTCCAGGCCGGAAGCACCACCTTGTCTTCGGCTTTCGTCTATTATGACTATATCGCCGGCACCCTCGACCAGCGCAAGAACGCCTGTCCGGATCCGGCGAAGGAGACCCTGGTCAACCGCCGGACCGACTACAACTTCGAAAAGGGTCTGGACGAGATGATGCGCATCTCCGACAACCGGACCACCCGGGGCGTCGTGTTGCGTTTCGGCTTCAATGCCATCAACGCGACCGCCGATGCGGCGGGGATGGACGGTACCCAGCTGCGCCACAACATCGGTTGCGCCTATTTCAATCTGGCCACCGGCAAGTACGATACCGGACTGCGCAACGACACCACCGCCGCCGATCTGGCGGGGATATTCGAGCGTGTATGGAACTCCAGCCAGCTCAACGGGACGGCGCGCGCCGAGTTTCTGGAGTCCGCCAATCCCGCCACGGGCTTGACCTCGACATCGGATCTCCAGCAAATCATCAATGCCGAGGCAACAGCTCAAGGTAAACTGGCTGTCGCTGACGATTTTGGCGCTCTGGTGCAGCGTTGGGGAAAGGGCGGCAGCTATGGCACATGCTTGCCCAATGCCTCGGGCGGTTGTGGGCAGGCGGTGATGATCCGATCGGGGGCCGGCATCATCCGTTTCCCCATCAAGATATCGGGGGTTACGTCGTATCGTAGTTACGTCTTTGGCCGCTTTATCTCGGACGTGCCGACGGTGAGCTTCTCCAGCCCTGACATAGCCAACTATGAGGCCACCTACAACAAAGCCTCCAATGAATTGTACCGGGAGGTCATTCGCTCGGCATTGCTGACCTGGTAATAGCAACGCCGGAATGTTTGACTCTTCATCCTTCTTCGCCCGCGAAGCGGGTGGGGAAGGTGCCGCGCGCGGGACTTCCCCGTGCGTGACGGATGGGGGACTTAGCCCGTGGCCCGGCCCCCACCCGTCAGTTGCTGCGCAACCGACACCCTCCCCGCGCGTCCCGCGCGAAGAGGGATAGGAAAAGTCAAGTTTTGTCATTGCTGGTATCAAGTTGGTGCCGGCATCCTGGTTCTCGTACCAACCTCGAATATCTAACGCGGCCGCCGCAACCGCCAGGCTTCGGTCACCGTGGCATATTCGCTGTAGCCCAGCCGAGCGATCGGCCGCATCGCCGCCGTGTCGACGCGGCCATCGGCAATGAAGCGGTCATCGATGTGGATGCCCACCACGCGGCCCACCACCATGGCATAGGGTACGCCGCCGTTGTCGTCCGGCAGCGGAACGATCTGATGCAGCCGGCATTCAAGGCAGACAGGGCTCGCCGCCACGCGTGGCGCGTTGATGAAACGGCAGGCCGCCTTGGCCAGCCCCGACAGTTCGAACTCGTCGACATCCGGCCCGACGCCGGCGGAAGAGGCGTTCATCTGCTCGCGCAAATCCCAGGTCGCCAGATTGACGGCGAACTCGTATCTCGCAACGATGTTGGCTTCCGAATCCTTCGCCGCACCCGCACCAAACACCACATAATGCGGGCTCTCCGACATGGCATTGAAGAAACTGTAAGGCGCCAGGTTGGCGACACCCTTCTCCGACAGCGATGAAATCCAGCCGATGGGGCGCGGCGCCACCAGCGCCTTGAACGGATCATTGGGCAATCCGTGGTCGTTCTTCACCGCGTCATAAAACATCAAAGGCTCCGTAACAGGGCGGGCAGATCAGCCACGCTGGCAATCGTATAGTCGGCAAGATGCGCGATGTCTTCATGCGCGGCATTGCCCGACAGCACGGCAATCGCCAGGCCCGCTCCGCCTTTCCGCGCTTCTTCCATGTCATGCGAATTGTCGCCGACCATGGCGATGGCCGAGGCCGGCAGCCCGGTGAAAGTAGCGAAACGCCGGATCATGTCGCCCGAAGGCTTGGCCACCGCCACCGTATCGGCGGCGATGATATCGTCGAACAGCGCAAGCACGCCGTGATGCGTCATATGGATCGTCGCCGAGACATGACTGTCATTGGTCGCAACACCAAGTTTCAACCCCATGCCGCGAAGCTCGGTGAGGATCGGTTCCAGCGGCATCAGCGGCGTCAGCTTGTCGCGCACCAGC
>JANPCS010000332.1:0-2900 GCA_031431065.1 Hyphomicrobiales bacterium
ACACTACGTACAAAGTGTTAATTGCCTGTCTCCACTCAGGCAGCGGACCCTAAGGGCACTATCAGGTCCGGCTCTCCGTTCGTTATCCCGAACAGCCCGGTGAAGCATTGGCTCGACAGCGTGAGACAGACTGGCGCTTCCGGTCGGGGGGCATCACCTGTTAGATCGTCTCACCACTTCACCCGCGGAGTCCTTTCCCCATGTCCAAATCCCTGCCTACCCGTGCCGATGTCGTCGTTATTGGCGGTGGCATCGTCGGCTGTTCCATCGCCTATCATCTGACCAGGGACGGCATCGCCAATGTCGCGGTGCTGGAGCGGAGGCAGCTGACGTCGGGCACCACCTGGCATGCGGCGGGCCTCGTCGGCCAGTTGCGCGCCACCCGCAATCTTACCGAACTGGCGAAATATACCACCGGCCTCTTCGAAGGGCTGGAGCATGAAACCGGGCAAGCCACCGGCTTCAAGCAGAATGGTTCGATTTCGATTGCACTGAATGAAGGGCGCCGCGAGGAACTGATGCGCGGCGCCTCGATGGCCAAGAGCTTCGGGCTCGATGTGCAGGTGATCTCGACGGCCGAGATCGCCGAGCGCCTGCCGCACTACAACATGGAGAATGTCACCGGCGGCGTGTTCCTGCCGAAGGACGGCCAGGTGAACCCCATCGACGTGACCCAGGCGCTGGCCGCTGGCGCCCGCTCGCGCGGCGCCAAGGTCTTCGAGAACACCAGGGTG
This sequence comes from Hyphomicrobiales bacterium, assembly GCA_031431065.1. GTDB lineage: Bacteria > Pseudomonadota > Alphaproteobacteria > Rhizobiales > Aestuariivirgaceae > Aestuariivirga. The sequence goes on from JANPCS010000332.1 coordinate 735, forward strand.
ACCCGCGTGCTGGTGAAAAATGGCGTGGCCTATGGCGTCGAAACACCCGATGGCACCATCCTCGCCGACCGGATTGTGGTCGCCTCCGGCATGTGGTCGCGCGATCTCGGCCGCTCGATCGGCGTCAACATTCCGCTCCACGCTTGCGAGCATTTCTACATCGTCTCGGAACCCATTGCGGACTTGCCGCGCAACATGCCGGTCGTCCGCGTGCCCGATGAGTGCACCTACTATAAGGAGGATGCGGGCAAGTTGATGGTCGGCGCCTTCGAGCCGAAAGCCAAGCCGTGGGGCGGTGGCGGCATTGACGAGGAGCACGCCTTCGTGACGCTGCCCGAGGACATGGACCATTTCGAGCCCATTCTCGCCAATGCCATCAACCGCGTGCCGCTGCTCGAAACCGCCGGCATCCAGCTGTTCTTCAACGGCCCGGAAAGTTTCACGCCCGATGTGCGCTACTATTTGGGCGAAGCGCCTGAGGTGAAGAACGTCTATGTCGCCACCGGTTTCAATTCCATCGGCATTCAGTCCTCGGGTGGTGCGGGCCTGGTGCTCTCCAAATGGATCAAGAACGGCCACCCGCCGATGGATGTGAGCGGCATCGACATCCGCCGCATCCATCCCTTCCAGTCGGTGAAATCCTATGCGCGCGATCGGGCTTCGGAAAGCTTGGGCCTCCTCTATGCCATGCACTGGCCTTACCGCCAGGCGGAAACGGCGCGCGGTGTGAGGCGTTCGCCGCTCTTCAATTATGCGAAGGATCTGGGCGCCGTCTTCGGTGAAGTGAACGGCTGGGAACGTCCCAACTGGTATGCCCGCGGTGGCGTAAGGCCCGAGTATGAATATTCCTATGGCCGCCAGAACTGGTTTGCCTGTGCCGAACATGAGGCCAAGCAGCTGATGAGCAACTGCGCCTTCTTCGACCAGTCGAGCTTTGCCAAGTATTCGGTTGAAGGCCGCGATGCCTGCGAGGTTCTGAACCAGGTCAGCTCAGCCAATGTCGATGTCGAACCCGGCAGGATCGTCTATACGCAATGGCTCAACGCCCGTGGCGGCATTGAGGCCGATCTCACCGTCACCAGGCTCGCCGAAGACCGTTTCCTCGTGGTGACGGGTGCGGCTCCTCAAACCCGCGACTTGGCGTGGCTGAAGCGCCATACGCCGGCGGATGCACATGTGATTGCCACCGACATCACCTCCGGCCTGCCGATGATCGCCATCATGGGGCCGAAGTCCCGGGTGCTGTTGCAGAAGGTGTCGGGGGCCGATCTTTCCAATGCCGCCTTCCCGTTCGGCACCTCGCAGGAGATCGAAATCGGCTACGCGCGGGTTCGCGCCAGCCGTATCACATATGTCGGCGAGCTCGGCTGGGAGCTTTATATTCCCACCGAGTTCACACCCCACGTGTTCGAAACGCTGTGGGCGGCTGGCCATGACTTCGGCCTGACGCCAGCCGGCATGCACACCATGAACAATTGCCGCATCGAGAAAGCCTATCGCCACTGGGGCCACGATATTTCCGACGAAGACACGCCACTCGAAGCCGGTCTCGGCTTTGCCGTGGCTTGGGACAAACCCGGTGGCTTCATTGGCCGCGACGCATTGCTGAAACAAAAGCAGGCCGCAATCCAGCCGAAGCGTTTCGTTTGCCTGGCGCTTGACGACAACACGGTCAATGCGCCGATGATCTATCACGAGGAGCCGATCTACCGGAACGGCGTGCTTGCCGGGTCCACCACCTCCGGTGCCTGGGGCCACCGCGTCAATCTCTCGCTTGGCCTCGGTTATGTGAAAAACGAAGCAGGCGTCACCAGGGAGTGGCTCGACAGCGGCGCCTGGGAAATCGAAGTCGCCTGGAAGCGCTGCAAGGCGAAAGTCCAGCTGCAGAGCTTCTACGATCCCAAGGGCGAACGCATCAAGGCTTGATCACCCTTAGTAGCCGCCGTCATTGATCTGGACGGGTATTTCTGAATCACTGTCGCGGCGCAGCAGCGATGGAGGTGATTCGTGGCCGGGAAAGAGATTGCCGTCAAGAAGTACGTTGTGCGGTTGAGCGTGGACGAGCGCGATCAGCTTTTGTCGTTGATCCGGTCGGGCAAGCGCTCGGCGCAATTGCTGACGAAGGCGCGCATTCTTTTGAAGGCGGATGTATCGGAGGCTGGCGAA
>JANPCS010000333.1:0-9825 GCA_031431065.1 Hyphomicrobiales bacterium
GCCACCTTGCCCTCAACCTCATCCGTGCCATGCCCGGTAAAACATCCATCAAAGGAAAACGAAAACTCGCGACATGGGATACCGCATACCTTCTAGCCGCGCTCGGCCTCAATGCGCATTAACCTGGACTCGTTGCCCTGGCCGAACATGGCGTCATCATCGTTTGCCCCGACACCAGCCCGCGTGGGCCGGGTGTGGCCGACGAGATCGGCAATTGGAAACTCGGCGGCGGCGCGAGCTTCTACGTCGATGCCACCGAGGCACCCTGGGCGGCGAACTACCGGATGTACACGTATGTGACGGCGGAGCTTCCGGCGGTCATTGCGGCCAACTTTCCAACCGGTATGGATCGCCAGTCGGTCTTCGGTCATTCCATGGGCGGCCACGGTGCGTTGATTGCCGCTCTCAGAAACCCGGGACGGTATCGGAGCTGTTCGGCCTTCGCGCCCATCGCCCATCCGATGATGGCCGAATGGTCAAGGCCGGCGCTCGCGGCCTATCTTGGTCCGGATGAACGCGCCTGGCGGCGCTATGATGCCGTGGCGCTGATCGAGGACGGCGCGCGTTTGCCCGAACTCCTGGTCGATCAGGGCATGGCGGATTCGTTCCTGAACGACGGCCTGCGGCCGGAACTGCTTGAAGAGGCTTGCAAGAAGGCGGGCATTGCACTGACGCTGCGCGAACAGGAGGGTTATGATCACTCATACTTTTTCATTTCAAGTTTCATGGCCGATCACGTGGCCTGGCATGCGGAGCGATTGAAGGGTTAGCAATCAGGCGGTTGCAAGCAGCGCGTCGATTGCGTTGAGTTCCGGTGCCGTGAACGGCGGCGCATCGAGTGCTGACACGGCCTCGTCGATTTGCTCAACCCGGCTGGCGCCTATGAGCGCCGTGGTGATCCGCGAATCGCGCAACACCCAGTTCAGCGCCATCTGGCTCAAGCGTTGCCCGCGCGCCTTGGCCAGGGCGTTGAGGCCATTGAGCGCCGTCCGGAGTTCGGGCGTGATGCTGTCGGGATTCAGCGACTTTCCTTGCGTGGCCCGGCTGCCATCCGGAACGCCCGAGAGATATTTGGACGTCAGCAAACCTTGCGACAACGGCGAGAACGGAATGCACCCCATGCCGGCCTCGCCGATGGCATCCAGGGTTCCGGTGGTTTCGATGCTGCGGTCAAGCATCGAGTAGCGCGGTTGATGGATGAGACATGGCGTGCCGAGATCCTGCAAAATCTTCGCTGCCGCTTGCGTCGCTTCGGCCGGATAGGACGAGATACCGGCATAGAGCGCGCGCCCCGAACGCACCGCGAAATCCAATGTCCCCATCGTTTCTTCCATGGGTGTTCCCGGATCGAAGCGATGGGAATAGAAGATATCGACATAGTCAAGACCCAGCCGCTTGAGGCTCTGGTCGAGGCTGGCAATGAGATACTTGCGGCTGCCCCATTCGCCATAGGGCCCGTCCCACATGCGGTAGCCGGCCTTGGTGGAGATCACCAGATGATCGCGCAGGCTGCCGAAGTCTTCCCGCTGGATGGCGCCGAAGGCCTCCTCGGCGCTGCCGGGCGGCGGGCCGTAATTGTTGGCGAGATCGAAATGCGTGATCCCGAGATCGAAGGCCTTGCGGCACAGCGCACGCTTCGTTGCATGCGCTGTGTCCCCGCCAAAATTGTGCCACAGCCCGAGCGAAATGGCCGGAAGCATGAGCCCGCTCAGGCCACACCGGTTGTAGCGCATGCCGCTCATCTCAGCAGCGCCTTTGCTTCATCGGGGCCAAGATAAGCCGGACGCTTGCAGGTGCTTTTCAGCGTCACAAACCGGCCGCTTTCGCCCGACGCCATGATCGCGGTCATCACATCGACCACATGCAGCATGCGGTCGATACCACAGCGGATGTCGCGCCGCGTGGTGATGGCCCGCGCCATGTCGGCAAGGCCGGCACCGCGATAATTGGCGACATCGCCCTGGCTGCTCTGGTGATTGTTGACGCCGAAGGGATGATCCCAGGGAGGAAGCGTCTTGCGCACCGTGTCGGCGCCCGCCACGATCACGTCGCCGCCGAAGAAGTTCGGATCCGGCACGAAAATGGCGCCTTCGGTCCCATAGAGTTCCATGTTGGCATGGCGATGGGAATAGACATCCCAGCTTGCGGATAATGTCACCATGGCGCCGTTGGTGAACTCGAGCAGCGCGTGATAGGTGGTGGGTGTCGAAACTTTCAGTTTCTCGCCCTTCCTCGGCTCGCTTGAGATCAGGCGTTGCTTGCGCGGCGTGCTCGAAAGCGCCGCGACCCGCGTGATCGGTCCGATGAGGTTGACGAGGTTCGAGATGTAGTAAGACCCCATGTCCAGGATCGGCCCACCGCCGGGCTTGTAGAAGAAATCCGGATTGGGATGCCAGTGCTCCATGCCGTGCCCCATAATGTGGGCGGTGCCCGACGCGACCTTGCCGATCATGCCGTCATCGATAGCCTTGCGGGCTTGCTGGTGCGCACCGCCGAGGAACGTATCGGGAGCCGACGCGACCCCCAGTTTCTTCTTCTTCGCCAGCCTCCGCAGCTCCTTGGACTCGGCCACCGAAAGCGTCAGCGGCTTCTCCGAATAGACATGTTTCCCGGCCTCGAGAATCTGTTTCGACACTTTGAAGTGCGCCGCCGGCACCGTGAGGTTGACGACGATCTGGATGTCATCGTTCTTCAACAGGTCTTTCACCGTCTGTGCCCGGACGCCAAACTCCTTGGCGCGGGCTTCCGCTGCCGCCGTGTCGAGATCCGCCACGGCGCGAATCTCGAAGCCCTTGAACAGCGGCGCGAGTTTCAAGTAGGCCGCTGAGATATTGCCGCAACCGATAATGCCAACGCCCAATGTCTTGCTCATGGTTTCACCTCAAATCTTGCTGACATGGTCGAAGGAGCGCTTGACGAAGCGTTCCAGGTTGTTGGGATTGTCGTGCTCCATGATGTAGTGCAGCGCGCGCGATGACTTCAGCGCCGCGAAACAGGCCGCCCAGTTCACCGTGCCGTGGCCGGGATCGGTCCAGCCATCTTCATCGAGGCATTCGCCTTTTACTGCAATGTCTTTGACATGCACCGCTGTGATGCGGTCGGCGTAACGCTTGATCCATGTCACGGGATTGGCCTTGGCGCGCGCCACCCAGGCGACATCGCATTCCCAATCCATCATCGGCGCCGCGTCGAACATGATCTCATGCGGCGTTTCGCCGGTGGGCAGCTTGATGAATTCGAAATCATGATTGTGCCAGCCAAACGCAAAGCCTTCACCGCGCACCCATTCGCCGATCGCCGACAAACGCTTGCCAAGTTTCTTGTAACCCGCCGCGTTCTTGGGCCGCTGATCGGGCATGATGTAGGGCGCGTAGATGTGACGGACCCCGAGTGTCGAGGCGATTTCCAGTGTTTTTGGCCGCTCTCCTTCCAACATGTCGATGCTGAAATGGCCAGTGGGCATGGTGAGGTTGTTCTTGTCCAGTAGCCTCCGCAAGGCAGCCGGCTTGTCATATACGCCGCCGAAGCCCTCGACTTCGCGGTAACCGGTCTTGGCCAGGAGCGCCAGCGTATCCTTCAACGGCGGGAACTTACGGGCGGAATAGAGTTGGAACGACAGGCGCTTGGGCATCCTAGTGGCCTTTCTCGGATGAGGATGAGGAATAAAGATCGCGGATGATGAGGCTCTGTGCTGCTTCACGAAGGCGCGACGCATCATTGGGCGTGAACAGCAGGGTCAGACTTTCGCCGGGCAGGATATCGATGACATTGTCCGGGAATGATCCCGGCACATCGCTTTCCGCCATCACGTAGAATGCCGGGTTGGCAGCCTTGAGATCGATGTGCAAGTGACCGTTCGCTTCGCTGACATTGCAGCTGAGTCCCGGCGGCTTCAGCGCCAACGATTTGTAGGGTTGGTGTGTGGCATGGTTGCGGAGAAGGTTACCCTGCCGATCGCGCCACGCGAAGAACGGCACCTCGCCATCGCGCGGTGTAACATGGCCAAGCAGGCTTGCCCGGTCCGGCGGTACTCGGCCCTGAATGGGCGGGTGATGGGTTCTTGCTCCATCCGGCGTCACTGAGGATAGCTCAACCTCAACATCGACTTCACAGGCGCCATCATTCACCGCCATGATGCGGATTGTCTTGTTGTCATTCTCCGGAATGCCCAGAACCAACGGTGGCGCATAGAAGCGGCGGGCCATATAGTGCAGCGCCTTCCAGCCGCCGCCATGATCGAGGCCGGACCACGAGGCGGCCGGCCACGTGTCGTTGAGCTGCCAATAGAGCGTGCCCATGCAATGCGGCTTCAGCGACCGCCAGTATTCCACCGCCGTGCGGATTGCGAGGCCCTGCAGGACTTGGCTGAGATAACAGAAGTTTCCGAAATCCGTGGGAAAGCGGAAATAGCGGAACATCGTCTCGGTGATGCGCGCATTGCCGCCGGCATTCTTCTGGTGTGACTCCATCACCGGCGAGGCGATGTTGAGATCGTCTTCGCAGGTGGCAAAACCCTTGACCACCGGCAACGACGGAAACGACTGAAAGCCGAACTCCGAGCAGAAGCGGGGCTTCACGTCGCGGTAGTGCTCAAAGCTCTTGCCTTCGTGCCAGACGCTCCAGAAATGCATGTCGCCGGAACTGTCGTCATGCCAGGCATCGCCGAACGACAAGGGACCGGGCGAAGGACTCGACGGCCACCAGATGGCCGTCTCATCCGCCGCCCGCATCGCCCCCTCGACGACCCGGTTCAAACGGTCATAACTCACCAGATAGCGGTCGCGATCTTTTCGCGATTCCTCGAACCAGGTGAATGCCCCGATCAGCTCGTTGTCGCCACACCACAAGGCAAGGCAGGCGTGATACCCAAGGCGGCGCACTTGATAATCGACCTCATGCCTGACTTGCTCAAGGAAATCGTCCGTTGACGGATAGAGACTGCGGGCGAACATGAAATCCTGCCACACCAGAAGCCCCAGCTCGTCGCAGAGATCGTAGAAGAAATCCTGCTCATAGCGCCCGCCGCCCCAGACGCGGATCATGTTCATGTTGGCCGAAACAGCCGAGCGCAGCAGTTTCTCGGTCAATTCAGGCGTTGCACTGGATGGCAACGCATCGGCCGGAATCCAGTTAGCGCCCTTGCAGAAAATCTCGCGGCCATTAGTGCGAAGCGCAAAGCGCGCACCAGCCTCGCCGGGCGTGGTGATGAGTTCAACCTTGCGCAAGCCCACGCGGCGGATTTCGATTTCATCCCCGCAGCGCACCTTCAGTTCGTAGAGCGGCTGCGCACCCGAACCAGCTGGCCACCAGAGTTTCGGACTGAGCACGTGGAATGGTTCCATGTGCCATACTATGCCCTCATGTCCATCTTCCGTCGAGCTCCGGGTCTCGCCGTTGAAAGCAATGGCATAGTCAACTGGGCCGTCGCCGGTCCCGGTCAACGGGACTTCAACTTGAACATCAACAGAGCCGTCGGCATTATGCGTCTGTAGAACCTGAATGCTGTCGATCCGAACTTTCACATATCGGCGGAGCCGGATCTTGCCATGGAGACCGAACGGAGCAATCGCCAGGTTCCAATCCCAGCCGAAATCGCAAGCCGGTTTCCGCAGCATGTTGCCATGGGGGATGGGGCAGTTCTGCTTGGCGTAGGGCACATAGAAGGGTTGGCCGGCCTGCAATTCTGCCGCGCGTTTGACGTTCGACCGGAACACAATTTCGATGTGGTTTTCGCCCGGCTGCAGATGCGCCGAGACTTCAGGCCGATAGCGGAGAAATGAGTTTGCCGCAGCGAGCACCACCGCGCCATTGACCCGGACCTCGGCCACTGTGTCGAGATAGTCGATGTCGAGGTACCAGCTTCCCTCCGGTCCATGCCATTCGAAGCTTCGATGCGCAATCCAGTCATCCTCCGCCACCCAGCGCACATCGTGTTCGTTGCGGCCAATATAAGGATGGGGAATGACCCTGGCAGCTATCAGTGCCGAGTGAACATCGCCGGGCACAGGATAGTCCGCCTGATGGCGGCCATCGGAGGATTCGATCAGCCACACGCATCCGAGATCGATTTTCTCTGCTCCCATCGGGCTAGAGCCTGCCACCGCTCACCGCATCGAAGATCGATGACAGCGCGACACGGAAGCTAACCGGACCTTTTCGCCGGGCAGATGGCGCTCGCTCGATTCGACGCGCACCGACATGGACTGCCCGCCGAGCTTGATCCACACCAGGCTGTCGGACCCCATCGGCTCGACAAGCTCCACCACGGCCATAAACTCTTCACCGCCGCTCGCCGGACCGATCTTCAGATGCTCGGGCCGCACACCGAACGAAACCTGCCCCCCCGCCTGATGCGCACCCGCAAATTTGTATCCGGCCACGGACAGCATCTGCCCTTCGAGCCGCAGCATGTTGCCTTCAGCCAGTTCGGCCTTGAGGAAGTTCATGCTTGGCGAACCGATGAAGCTCGCGACATAGAGATTTTTCGGCTTGTTGTAGATGGTCAGCGGATCGTCAAGCTGTTGGATCACCCCGGACTTCATGACGGCGATGCGATCGGCCAAAGTCAATGCCTCGATCTGGTCATGTGTCACATAGATCATCGTATTGCCCAGCCGCTGGTGCAAGCGCTTGATTTCGACGCGCAACTCAGCACGCAGTTTTGCGTCGAGATTGGAAAGCGGTTCGTCGAACAGGAAGACATCGACATCGCGCACCAGAGCGCGGTCGATGGCAACGCGTTGGCGCCGGCCACCGGAAAGTGCTGTTGGTTTGCGCGCCAGGAATGGTTCAAGCTGCAGAATTTCCGAAGCGCGCTTCACGCGGGCGTCGATTTCCGCCTTGGCCATGCCCGACACGCGCAGGCCGAACGACAGATTACGCTCCATCGTCATCTGCGGATAAAGCGCGTAGGACTGAAACACCATGCCGATGCCGCGGTCCTTCGGCTCCTCCCAGGTGACGTTTTTGCCCTTGATGAAATTCTGCCCCTCGCTCGGTTCGAGCAGGCCGGCGATGCAATTGAGAAGTGTCGACTTGCCGCAACCGGATGGGCCGAGCAGTACCAGGAACTCGCCCTCCGGTATGTCAAGGTCGAGTTGCTTCAGCACCTGCACCGATCCGTAGTTGAGTGCCAGGCCTTTGACGGAAACGCTGTGGGACTTGCCGTTCATGCAATCAACCTTTCACCGCGCCGGCCGCAATACCGCGCACGAAATACTTGCCGGACAGAAAATAGATGGCCAGTGGCACCATGCCGGTGAGGACCGTCGCCGCCATGTCGACGTTGTATTCCTTCACGCCCTGCAGCGAGTTGACGATGTTGTTGAGTTGCACCGTCATCGGATAGTTGGTGAGTCCGGCATAGATGACGCCGAACAGGAAATCGTTCCAGATGCCGGTCACCTGCAGGATCACCGCCACCGTGAAGATCGGCACCGACATCGGTATCATGATCTGGAAGAAAATCCGCCAGTATCCGGCCCCATCGACGCGCGCCGCCTTGAACAATTCAGGCGGCAGCGAGCTGAAGTAGTTGCGGAACAGAAGTGTGCGGATCGGCAGGCCGAACACCGTGTGAATGAAAATCACCGCCCACAGCGTGGAGTAGATGCCCATCCACGAGGTGATGATAACCAGCGGATAGAGCATCACCTGATAAGGCACGAAGGACCCGGAGAGCAGAACCGTGAAGAAAGCTTCCGCGAACTTGAAGGGCCAGTTGGCGATCGGATAGCCGGCGACGGCGGCAACGGCGATCGAGACGATGACGCTCGGCACGGTGATCTTGACCGAGTTCCAGAATCCCGGCGCCAGTCCGTTGCAGTTGAGGCCCGTGCAGGCTTCCGACCACGCCTTGATCCACGGCTGGATCGTCGGGCTCGATGTCGGAACGAAGATGTTGCCGTAGCGGATCGCATCGAGGTCTTTGACCGACGTGATGATCATCACGTAGAGCGGCAGGAGATAGTAGAGCGAGGTCGGCACCAGCACCGCGTAGACGAAGACGCGGCCGGGCGCGAACAGCGGCCTAGGCTTGGGGCCTGATGGTTCGCTTGTCGTGGTGTTGCTCATGTCGGCCTCATGCCTGCTTCTTGCGGACGAACTCGACCCATATCCACGGGATGAGAATGACGGCGGTGGCCAGCAGCATCACCGAGGAAGCAGCCTTGCCCTGCGCCGGCGCGCCCACAAACATTGTCTCGTAGACATAGAGCGTCGGCAATTGCGAGGACTGGCCGGGACCACCCTGCGTCAAGGCCACCACAAGATCGTAGGTGCGCACCGCGCCGGATGCGACGATGACGAATGTCGTCGCCAGAACCGGCCGCATCATCGGCAGGACAACTTGAATGTAAGTACGCCACTTGGGAATGCCGTCGGCGCGCGACGCTTTCCAGATTTCATCGTCAATGCCACGAAACCCAGCCAGCATTAGCGCCATCACAAAGCCCGTGCCCTGCCACAGGCCGGCGATCACCACGGCGTAGATCGACATCTCGCGATTGGTGAGCCAGTCGAAGGAGAAACTCTCCCAGCCCATCCGGCGCACCGAGGCTTCAAGCCCGAAGGCCGGATTCATGATCCATGCCCAGACGTGCCCAGTGACGATGAAGGACAGCGCGAAGGGATAAAGGTAGATGGTGCGGAACACGCCTTCGAGCCGGATCTTCTGATCCATGAACACCGCCAGTGTGATACCAATAATGAAGGCGAGGGATGTATACAGCGTTCCGTAAATGGCAAGATTGGTTATGGCTGTGATCCAGCGCGATGTGCGCCACAGGCGCGTATACTGCGCAAAGCCGACCCAATTATCGTAGAATTCCTGTGGCGTGAAGATCGGCAGAGTCTTGATGCCGGTGAACGACGACGCAACCGTCCACACCGTGCCGCCGACAAAGACCACAAGCACGATGAGCATCATCGGCAGGGCCGCGATCTTGGAGTTCAAATTGCGAAAAAGCGGATTGGGCCTCTTCATGTAAGCTGGCTCCGGCGTAAACGCGTGTCACGATAACCGGCCCGGCGTGCTCCGCCGGGCCGGTCTCGCAGGTGGTCGGTCGAAAGCTTACTTCGGAGCGTTCTTGATGACTTCCACGAACTGTGCCAGGGCCTCCTCGGGCGTAATGGCCGGATTGGCGAAGAACTCGTTCATCACATCGCGGATCTGGTTCAACGAGTCGCGATCGATCATCTGCACGTTGTTCGGGAAGACCTTGGTCGATTTGTCGAGAATCTCAAGGCCCTTCTTCATGCAGTCGTTGGCTGCCGAAAGATCGACATCGGCGCGCATCGGCAACGAGCCCTTCTTGAAGTTGAAGGCCACCTGTACTTCCTTGGACACCATCATCGAGGCCATCTCGAGCTGAGCCTTCTCGACGGCCGGATCCTTGTTCTTGGGGAAGTAGAACACGTCACCACCGGTGTTCAGCACCGGCTCGACGCCAAGACCGGGCAGGCAATCGTAATCCTCGCCAGCCTTCATGCCGGCCACCTGGAACTCGCCACCGGCCCAGTCGCCCATCACATTGGCGCCGGCCTTGCCGGAGATCACCAGTCCCACGGCCTCGTTCCATTGCGGAACGATGGTCTTGGGGTCGACAAGCTTGCGTGCCGCATCGATGGCCTGGAAAACCTTGGCCATTTCCGGGCCACTGGCGATGCCAAGATCGCGATCCTTGTAAACCCCGATTCTGGATAAGCGCTGGCGCGAGCGTGCGTGGTGGAGTTCGGCTGCTTTGGGCTTTCTGGCGCGGCGTTGAGGGCGAGGGGATTCCCAAATCACTTCGAATGTGATTCCCGGGAGGTTGCGAAGCAACCCGG
>JANPCS010000334.1:0-1973 GCA_031431065.1 Hyphomicrobiales bacterium
GCGAGTCCATTGATGCGGGCAATGCCCTCGGCCGTGAGAACATGATCGGTGAACAGTTCGGTCGGAACCGAATCCGGCGCCGAAGAACCACCGCCCTTGTGGCCGCGGTCATCGCCTTGCAGGAAGTCGTCATACTGTCCGCCGGAAGCCGCTTCAACCTGGTCGAAGCGGTCCTTCAGGATGTCGTTTGGAATGGTGGTGAATATGGGGATCTGGAAATCGAAGTTGACGCCGTCCGGGCTGAGATCGCCTTTGCCGATCGCCCAGTCGAAGCCGAACATGCCTTCGTAGCGGAACACGCTGGGGCCAGCGCCCATGATGTCGTCGCCCGATTCCGCGTCGTAGTCTGTTTCGTCGCCTTGGCCGAACAGCACGTCATGGCCCTGGATGGGGGAGTTGAAGAACAATTCGGAGTTGTCGCCGGCGATGGTGTCGAAGCCGGCGCCGCCTTCAATCCAGTCCGCGCCTTCGTTGCCGAGCAGGAAGTCCTTGCCAGCGCCGCCAAGCACAAAGTCGTCGCCGGTACCGGCGAAGACTTCGGATGCATCCTGACCGACAAAAATGGCATCGGTGCCCTCATCGCCGAACAGCAGGTCGGCGCCACGGGCGCTTGAGATCACGTCGTTGCCCTGGTTGCCGCGCAGAACGTCATCGCCGAATGGATCTTCGATGATGTCATCGCCTTCACCGCCGAATACATCGTCGGATTCCGTGCCTGCGTTCAGGTAGTCGTTGCCGCCATCGCCCCACAGGGTGTCGATGCCGCGGTCGCCGTAAAGCCTGTCGTTGCCTTCAGTGCCGCCGAGCACAACATGCTCACCGCCAGTAAAGCGGATGGTGCCGCCAACGTCGTGGGTCACATCGTCAGACGGATCGAGAGGTGTTCCCATATCATCAACAACCGTAACGCCCGAGTAGGTGCGCATGACTTTGTTAGGCGTCAGTACGGAATGCGGCTCGCCGGGTGCCCAAGTTGGATCAATTCCTGCGCCGGCGTCATAGTCCGTTTGGGCAATTCCGCGATCCAGTTCAAGAATGTGGTCCGGCGTCACGAACAGAGCGCCGTTCAAGTGCGTCGAGTAGATATCGCCAAGCTCGGTGTTGCGCATGACGAGATCGGAGAAGGTGTTGGGCTCAAGCTGGTTGAGGAAACCCGTTCCTTGCGTGCGCGTCAGGTAATACAGGCGGTCGCCGAATTGCAGGCTTTCCATCTGGAATTCGAATACGAAGTTGAAGGTGGTGCCCAGCATGCCGCCAAATTCGGGATTTGCTTCGGCCAGGCCGCCGATCCACAGGTCAACCAGGTTGAGGCCGCCGAGACCAGCTGCATGGGCGCCAAGCCCATGAATGAAGTCATAGGCATCATCGCCTGGCACTCCCGCTATTGCGGCATTGATCAGGGTAACTGCGGCAGCGCGCTTATCGACCAGCGTGGCTGCTGCTTCAATTGAGGCATGCGTACCGTAAGCCGCGATGAAGTTGATAATCGACATCGGATTCTTGATGTTGGCAGCGAAGTCGGCCCAGCTCTCGTAGGGCTTGAGATCGGCGAGCCCAGTGTCGTTATAAAGCTGCGCGCGGGTCTGGTTCAAAGACGGAATCCCCGTGTCGCGGCCGCGCGCGATGTTCAGCACTGCCAGGTCGAGCGGCAGGCCGAGAAGGTTGCTGCGTACGTCAGTCACGATGAACTCGTCCAATGCATTGCCCACGTCACGTGTCAGGCCACGAATGAGGTTTGCATTGATGGTGGCGACATCGGTGCCACTGGCGATGTATTCCTGCGGATTGAGGAACACGGCAAGCAGCGTCTTTTGGTCCAGTGCGCCATTGACAGTTGTCAAGTCATTCTCAAGGCGGTCAACCGTGCCGGTCAGCATCGAGTGGCCGAAGCGATAGACCGTGTGCGCGAATTCGGCCACGATGGAGGGGTCGATTTCGGTCACGCTGTTGAAGATGAAGGGATCAACCATCGG
>JANPCS010000335.1:0-7670 GCA_031431065.1 Hyphomicrobiales bacterium
ACAAAAGAAACCCGCGACAGCTGGCTGCTCTCGGCACCAGCACTCATCATCATCCTGGTGGCCGCTCTGGGCCCCCTGGCTGTCATGTTCGCCTATTCGTTGATGGTCAAAGGCGACTATGGCGATGTCAAGTTCGGCGAGTTCTCGAGAGAAGGCTGGTTCAGCGTGTTCTTCGACCGTGATATCTTCGATGACACCGTGACGCTGGCCGACGCGCATCTGACGATTTTCTGGCGCTCGGTGAAACTGTCGCTGTATACGACCGTGCTGGCCTTGATTTTCGGATTTCCGACCGCTTATTTCATCGCGACACGGCCCGAACGGTCGCGCGACATCTGGCTGTTCCTGGTGACCATTCCATTCTGGACCAACCTGCTGATCCGCACCTTCGCGATGATGGAGGTGATCCGCAACGAAGGCATCATCAACCTGTTGCTGATCTGGATCGGCATCATCGATACGCCCATCCAGATCATGTACACCGACACGGCGATCATGATGGGCATGCTCTATGTCTATCTGCCGCTGATGGTGTTGCCGCTCTATGCCAGCATGGAGAAGATCGACTTCCGCCTGGTCGAGGCCGGTTACGATCTCTACGCCACGCGGCTCCAGGTGCTGTGGCGGGTGATCATTCCGCTGGTCAAGCCCGGCATCATCGCCGGCTCGATCCTGGTGTTCATTCCGTCGCTTGGCGCTTACGTGACGCCGCGGCTGCTGGGCGGCGGCAAGAACATGATGCTCGGCAACCTGATCGAGCTGCAATTCGGCCAGGGGCGCAACTGGCCGCTGGGTGCTGCGCTGTCGATCACGCTCATGGCCATCGTGATGGTGGCCATGCTGGTCTATGTGAAGCAGGCGTCGAAGGGGACAGCTTCGCATGGCTAATGCCTCGACATTATCGGTGCGGCGGCAGACCGGCTTCACCACCATTGCGGCAATCTGCTTCGTACTTCTGTATGCGCCGATCGCCACGTTGATCATTTATTCCTTCAACGCCGGAACATCGATTGCCGTGTGGCGCGGTTTCTCGCTGCGCTGGTATGAAGCGGCATGGAACAACGAACAGATCCGCGAAGTGGCGCTGCGCTCGCTGCTGATTGCCTCGGTGGCGGCAACGATCGCCACCATCGCCGCGACGATGGCCGCACTCGCCACCACCAGGCGAGCCCGCTTCCGCGGCATGACGGGCGTCTATGCCGCGATCAACGCCCCGCTCATGGTGCCGGAGATCGTCACGGCGGTCGCTCTGCTCATCACCTTTGCAACCATCAAGGTGGCGACCGGCTACACCGGACTGGGCTTCCTGTTCGCGGCGCATTCGGCGTTCTGCATTCCCTTCGCCTATCTGCCGGTGCGGGCGAGGCTCGAAAGCATGGACCTGTCGCTGGAACGCGCGGCGGCCGATCTTTATGCCACGCCGTGGAATACATTCCGGCGCGTGACATTCCCGCTGCTGTGGCCGGGCATCATCGCCGGTTACATGCTGGCCTTCGTCATCTCGCTCGACGATGTGGTGATCACCGAATTCGTGAAATCGGCGGGACAGGATACGCTGCCGACCTATATGCTGGGCCAGCTGCGGCGCCAGATCACGCCTGAAGTCAATGCGATCTCGACGGCCTTCTTCCTGCTGTCCGTCGGCATCGTGACGCTGTTCTTTTTCCTCAACCGGCGAAAGAGCTAGGATGATGTCAAACCAAGGGAGAATAAACATGAACTGGAAACTGACTGGCGCCGCCGTTGGCGCATTGTTGGTGGCGATGGCGGGTCCCGCTCTGGCCGCCGGCGAACTCAACATCTTTAATTGGGGCGATTACACCAGCCCCGAGATGATCAAGAAGTTCGAGGCGAAATACGACGTCAAGGTGACGGTCACCGATTACGATTCGAATGACACAGCTCTTGCCAAAGTAAGGGCTGGCGGCCATGGCTTCGATATTGTCGTACCCTCGGCCAGCTACGTACCCATCTGGATCAGCGAAGGCCTCCTGCTGGAAACGCGTCCCGACCAAATGGAGAACTTCAAGAACATGGACCCGCGTTGGGTCGATGTGTCCTTCGATCCCGGCCGACATTATTCAGTACCTTGGCAATGGGGCACTAACGGTATTTTGGTCAACACCAAATTCTACAAGGGCGATCCTAATACCTCCGCCATCTTTCTCGATACGCCAGACGAGTTGAAAGGTAAGGTCAATGTCGTCCCGGAGATGGGCGAAATCATGCACCTGGCCATCAAGTATGTCGGCGGCGAGACGTGCACCGGCGACAAGGAAATCCTCTTAAAAGTGCGGGACAAATTGATGTCCGCCAAAGCCAACTGGATCTCAATGGACTATGCAAGCCCGGAAAAATATTCGAAAGAAGATCTGGCAGCCGGTGTCAACTGGAATGGCTGGTCATTGCGGGCGCGATTGCAGAATCCGGCACTTGTTTACGGATTTCCCAAGGAAGGTTACCCGATCTTCATGGATAGTGTCTCGGTTCTGAAGGATGCTAAGAACGTTGAGAACGCCAAACTGTTTCAGAACTTTATCATGGATCCGGAAAACGCCGCCATGATTTCGGCCTTCGCGCGCTATGCCAATGGCATCAAGGGTTCCGAAAAATACATGCCCGCCGACATGGCTGCCGCCCCGGAGGTGAATATACCTGATGATATTCTCGCAAAGGGCGAGTTGCTTCTCCCCTGCCCGCCTGAGGTACAGGAAATCTATACGAAAATATGGACTGACTTGCAAAAGTGACATGAACTTCGAAGGCCCCGGCGCAGAACTGCAGGGATCAACAATCTTCAAGACAACAACAAGCCCAACATCAAGGAAGAAACAATGAAACGACGACTATTTGGTTTCGCCACCGGGAGCGCTTTGCTGCTCTCAGCCACAACGGCGTTCGCGGCGGGCGAACTCAATATCTACAATTGGGGCAATTACACCAGCCCCGAGATGATCAAGAAGTTCGAGGAAAAATACGACGTCAAGGTGACGATCACCGATTACGACTCGAACGATACGGCTTTGGCCAAGATCAGGGCGGGCGGCCACGGCTATGATATCGCGGTGCCGTCGGGCAACTATCTGCCGATCTACATCAACGAGGGTCTTGCTCTCGAAGCGCGTCCCGATCTCATGGAAAATTTCAAAAACATGGATCCGCGCTGGATCGATGTGCCCTACGATCCGGGCCGCCGCTATTCGATTCCCTGGCAATGGGGCACGGTGGGCGTGGTGGTCAACACCAAGGTCTACAAGGGCGACATCAACACCTGGGGCATTATCTTCGATCCGCCCGCTGAACTTCAGGGCAAGATCAACATCGTTCCGGAAATGAACGACATGATCTATGCGGCGATCAAATATGTCGGCGGAGACCTGTGCACGGGCGACCGCGAGGTGGTCAAGAAGGCCCGTGACGTTCTGGTGAAGGCGAAGCCCAAGTGGATGTCGATGGAATATTCGACCATCGAGCCGATGGTCAAAGGCGATTTCCTGGCGACCAGCGACTGGAACGGCTCGGCCTTCCGGCAGCGGCTGCAAAATCCGGATATCAAATATGGCTACCCGAAGGAAGGCACGGTCGTTTGGCAGGATACCGTGGTGATCCTCAAGGACGCGAAGAATGTGGAGAATGCCAAGCTGTTCTTCAACTTCATGATGGACCCGGAAAGCGCCGGCATGCTGTCGACGTTCGCGCGCTATGCCAATGGCATCATGGGTTCCGAGAAGTACATGCCGGCCGACATGATCGGCGCGCCGGAGCTCACCATTCCGGATTTCCTCAAGGACAAGGCCGATTTTTCACAGGCCTGCCCGCCGGAGGTGCAGGTACTCTACACCGCGGTGTGGACCGATCTGATGAAGTAAGACGTTTATCCGAGGCCCGGCGGGCAACTGCCGGGCCTTTTTCTTTTTTGCTGGGGTTTCATGCCATCCTTCAAGAATTCCGAACCGCGCGTGCCGGTCATGCAGGGCTCGCCACCGATGCTCATTCCGCCGAAGATGGAGTGGGACCGGCCGCCGTGGAACCGTTGGGCCTTCCAGAACGTGCGGCAGATCTTGCCGACGGCGGAAGTGTGGCGGGGCTGGGGCAACATCCGCATTTTGCCGCGTGACGACCGCGATCTCGACGGCATCGCGGTGGCAGGGGCAGATGGCGCCGCCACGACACTCGCCGGGCTCATGGATGAGACGTACACGGACGGGTTTCTCGTCATCCGCAATAGCGCCATCGTCTTCGAGCGCTATTACAACGGCATGGACGGGCGCAGCCTGCACCTGTCGCAGTCGGTGGCGAAATCGGTGACAGCGGCGGCGGCGGGCGTGCTCATCGGGCGCGGTGTGCTGGATGCTGCGGCGAAAGTCACCGATTACCTGCCGGAGTTGAATGACACGGCCTATCGTGGCGCCAGCTTGCAGCAGGTGCTCGACATGACGAGCGGCGTCTCGTTCGTCGAGAACTACATCGATCCCTATTCCGATGCCGGCAGGTCGGATGTTGCGTCGGGCTGGAAGCCTGTTCCGCCCGGCAGCGATGCCAATTTCCGCTGGCCGCGCCACATGTTCGAACTGGTGCTTAGTCTCGACAAGCTTG
The DNA here is from genome assembly GCA_031431065.1 of Hyphomicrobiales bacterium. Lineage (GTDB taxonomy): Bacteria > Pseudomonadota > Alphaproteobacteria > Rhizobiales > Aestuariivirgaceae > Aestuariivirga. The sequence goes on from JANPCS010000335.1 coordinate 4,597, forward strand.
AGCGCCGCCATGGCGACCAGTTCTCCTACCGTTCGATCGAGACCGATGTTCTGGCCTTCTGCATGGAGCGCGCCACGGGCAAGCGTCTGCCGCAAATCGTGTCGGAAGACATCTGGCAGCCGATGGGGGCGGAGGAACATGGCTCGTTCACCGTCGATGCGGCGGGCTATGCCCTGGCTGACGGCGGCTTCAATGCCTGCTTACGCGATTATGGCAGGCTGGGACTGCTTTATCTCGAACAAGGTGCAGGCATCCTGCCACCGGACTGGGTCGAGGCGACGCGCAACGGCAATCACGCGATCTTCGGCGAGCCCTATACCTATTCGCTGCCGGAGGGTGCTTACAAGAACCAATGGTGGATCGAAGACCCGCGGTCGCGGGCCATCATGGCGCGCGGCGTCTTCGGCCAGCTGATTTATGTGAACTGGGATTACAATATGGTGGCGGTGAAGCTGTCGAGCTGGCCCGATTTTCTCAGCGTACCCTACAACATCGCAACGCTGAAGGCGCTGCATACGATCGGAGCAACATTGTCATGAGCGATCTCGATCTCTGCTATCTGCCCGCTGGCGAAGCGCTGCGCCGCTTCAAGGCCAAGACGCTGTCGCCGGTCGAATTGATGACCGCGACGATCGCCAGGGCGGAGGCCACGAAAAAGAAAATCAATTGCCTGACCTACACGCATTTCGACGAAGCCATGGACCTGGCGAAGAAAGCCGAGGCAAAATATGCCAAGGGTGCGCGGACGGGGGCTCTCGAGGGCTTGGCCGTCGGCATCAAGGACGAGAGCTACATCAAGGGCAAGCCGACATCCCAGGGCTCGCTGATCATGAAGGACTACATTGGCGATCACACTTCGCCGATGAACGAGCGCATCATGAAAGCCGGCGGCATCGTCCATGCGCGCACCGCGACACCGGAATTCTCGTGTGCCGGCTACACCTGGTCGAAGCTGTGGGGGGTGACGCGCAATCCATGGAACCCGAGGTTCACGCCGGGTGGTTCTTCGGGCGGCGCTGCCGCCTCGCTGGCGAGCGGCACATCGGCCATCGCCACGGGTTCGGATATCGGCGGTTCGATCCGCATTCCGGCCTCGACCTGCGGGCTCGTCGGTTACAAGCCGCCCTATGGCCGCAACCCCGATGACCCGCCGTTCAATCTCGATTTCTATTGCCACACCGGGCCGCTGGCCCGCACGGTTGAAGATGCCATCATCCTGCAGAACGTGATGTCGGGGCCGAGTCCACTCGACATTTCAACCTTGCGGCCCAAGCTGACACTGCCCACCACCTACAAGCCGATCAAGGGCTGGAAAATCGCCTTCTCGATGGACCTGGGGTTTTACCGCGTCGACCGCGAGGTGCAGAAGAATACACTTGCCGCGCTCGACGTGTTCCGTTCGCTGGGCGCTGAAATCCACGAGGTCGATCTTGGCTGGACGGACGAGGTGCTTGAAGCGGGCATGACGTACTTGAGGCATCTCTTCGGCGCATCGCTGTCGCGGTTGCTGAAGCAGCACGGCAAGGAGATGACGACTTACGCGCGGGCCTTCGCCAAGGAAGGTCAGTCATCCAAGGCGGTGGATTTTGTCAAGACGCTCGACGTTGCCAATAAGATGTACTCAACACTCGGGCCGGCGCTGGAGAAGTACAATGTGCTGGTGTGCCCGACGACGGCGCTGCCCGCCGTTCCAGCCGATTTCGATCAGTCGACAGGGTCGGTCAAGATCAATGGCAAGACGATTTCCAATCCGTCGCTCGGCTGGGTAATGACGGTGCCGTTCAACACCATGAGCCGCTGTCCGGTCATCTCCATGCCGTCGGGCCGCGCCCGGAATGGCGTGCCGACCGGCATCCAGATCGTCGGCAAGACTTACTGCGATGGCGATGTGTTCCAGGCGGCGATGGCTTATGAAACCGCGCAGGGGCAGTGGTTCCGCGATACCGCGTCGCGGCCGAAGCTATGACGCTGGATGAGGTCATCGCGGGGCATCAGTTGCGCCGTGGGGGTGCCGCGCCGCGCACGGCCAGGGGCGTGGTGCTGCTGATTCACGGCCGTGGTGCTACGGCAGACAGCATGCTGCCGTTGGGCGGGGCAATCGGGAATGCGGATGTAAGTTACCTCGCACCGCAGGCCGACGGCAACTCGTGGTATCCGCAAAGTTTCATGGCGCCCACGGAATTCAATGAACCCCAGCAATCGCGCGCGCTGTCGCGCATCGTGGCAATCATTGCCGATCTGATCGCAACGGGACTGGAAGTGGAGAAGCTTGGCGTCATCGGCTTCAGCCAGGGGGCGTGCCTTGCCGCCGAGACCGTGTTGCGCAACCCGAGATCCTATGGCTTCGTTGGAATCTTGAGCGGTGGCGCCATCGGCCCGCCGGGCAGCCCGCGCGACTATGCCGGGTCACTTGCCGGAGTGCGGACCTTCCTCGGCTGTTCGGATCATGATGCGCATATTCCCTTGGCGCGGGTGAAAGAAACCACGGCTGTCTTCACGCGCCTGGGTGCCAGCGTCACCGAACGCATCTACCCTGGTTCAGCCCATGATGTGAACGATGATGAGCTTGATCATGTGCGGGCCGGGCTCTTGGCAATGATGTCGGTATAGTCCAAGTCATCATCCGCCGCGTAAAAGGGTCGTGCATTCCAGCCGGAGGTTCTGCCCGTGAAGCGACGCACCATCATTGTTGCCGGAGTTTCTGCTGCCGCAGCTACGGCGTTTTTGGCGTGGCGTTATCTTGAGCGGCCACTGCCAGTTGGGCCATCAGCTGATGCAGTGCGGCTGGACATCGTGGTTTCGGGGCTGGATCATCCGTGGAGTTTCGCGTTTCTGCCGGATGGCAATATTCTGGTGACCGAGCGGGCCGGACGCTTGCGCCTGGTGGTGGATGGCGTCGTGTCACTGCCAATCGATGGGGTGCCGGAGGTTTCCGCTGTTGGCCAGGGCGGGTTGCTGGATGTGGCGTTACATCCCAAGTTCGACAGCAACCGGCTGGTGTTCCTGTCTTTCGCGGAACCGCGCGAGGGTGGCAACGGAACTTCGGTGATGCGGGCTACACTTTCGGCAGATGC
>JANPCS010000336.1:0-5285 GCA_031431065.1 Hyphomicrobiales bacterium
TGACGCCACTGCCAGCAATTGCCTGCTCAATGGCAATCCGCCGTGGCAACCCGTCGACGTTGATCACGAGTTGCGTGCTTGCTGCGAATGATAGGGTGGCGGCCATGTTCGCCGCCACCCCCATCAGGATTGCGTTTGAAACCCTCCGCATCACTTCAGCATGAAGCGGGCGAACTGCTGCTGACCGTCAATGAGGGTCAGTGCAAAAACTGCGCAAGTCTTGGCCATGCTCTTGTCGGTTTTCCATGGATAGGTGAACTCATGGGTCGTCGCATTGTATTGCAATCCGGACCCGCCGCTCGCCAACGCCGCAATCGGATTTTCGAAGTCGATGTCTTGGGAGTCACAAGCCACCGGCGCGAATTGTAACGATTGGACCACTGAGAGATCGCCGATGAAGGCGCCATTCTGATCTGCCAGCCGCCATTTCACCGGAATGGCGCTACCAGTTTTGGCGGAGTTGGAAAAGGGCAGGTTCTCAAGTGGACTGTTGAAACCAATGAAAGAAATCGTGTTTTGCGCACCGCGATCACGAACGAAAATGTCGGTGTTGTTGTTGGCATCGCTCACATAGAGATTCGTCGCATTGGACTGGAAGACGATGAAGCGGCCATTGGTACTCGCTCCACCACCGCCAGATGCGGCATTGGCGGTTTGACCATCAGTCGCTAGGCTGACCAGTTCGGTCGTGTTTGCCAAAGTATCGCGAACGTAAACTTGTGAACCGGGGCCTGCCGGTCCGCTCACCAAGTTTGACGCATCTGAAGAGAAGACAATGGTGTGTCCGTTTGGGCCAATATCGCCGCAGAAGTTGTTGGGACCATTCGATTGCGAGCCACTGGCGGCGATGCTGGCCCGCGTTGTCGTTCCACTCAACCGGTCACGCACGAAACAATCCCAATTCCCATTGGTGTCGCCCGGCACCAAGTTACTGGCTAGGGATGAAAACGCCACGTAGCGGCCATCAGCACTCACAGAACCGGCGCCGCTGTAGCCATTGGCTTCGGAACCGCCGTTGGCGACGCTGACGCGCTCGGTTACGCCTGTCACATTGTCGTGGACGAAAGCGTCTGATACGCCATTGCCATCGCCGGATACGAGATTGCTGGCCTCCGATCGGAATGACGCGAACCGGCCATCATCACTGATCGAAATGCCACGGCTCAGGCCATTGCCCTGGACGCCCGCCGTCGAAACGCTCACGCGGTTGGTGATGCCGGTTGTCCGGTCGCGCACGAAAACTTCGAAGGCGCCATTGGTGTCTCCAACAGCGAGATTGTTCGAGTCGGAAATAAAGTAGACATATCTTCCATCGGCGCTGATATCGGCCTGGCCGCTATAGCCGTTCGCCTGCGCGCCACCGGTTGCCAGGCTGACGCGCTCTGTCGTGCCGGCGAGGCGATCCCGCAGGAATATATCCATGTTGCCGTTCGTGTCGCCGGCAACCAGATTTGTTGCGGCCGAATTGAAAACAACGAAATGTCCGCCATCGCTGACCCGGGGTTCGGCACTGACACCATTGGCCTCGGTTCCATCGGATGCAATGCTGACACGTTCGGTTGTACCGTTCACGCGATCGCGAATGAAATCGTCGTCGAGGCCATTGGTGTCGTTGGGTACCAGATTGGTGGCGCGCGAATGAAAGACGACGAAGCCGCCATCGGGGCTGATCGTTGCTTCCTCACTGAAGCCATTGGATGGGACACCTCCCGACGACGCGCTCATCAGTTCCGTTGTCTGCGCCGATGATGGCGTGGCCGCCAGACAAAGGAGCGACACCAAAGCCGAGAATGACCAAAGATTAGATGCGGGGGGGGATACAATTTCATGATTTGTGCTCCAATTGAATTGGCCAAGCATTTCGGAAACCTGACAAATGCTGCCGCAAGGAGAGTTGCATGTTCGCAATCTCCAGGCAATCAATATCTGACCTATTGGAAATCAGTGGAGACGGCAGGCCTCAGAAATAATCCTGCAGCGGCTTGACGTCGAGCTTGCCCTCGCGCTGGGCCACGATGGCTTTGGTGACGGCGAGGATGCCGGGCAGCGTCGTGTAGTAGGGGACATTCTGCATCAGCGCCGTCTGGCGGATGGGTTTCGAGTCGGATTGCGAGGAGCGCGTTTCGGTGGTGTTCAGCACCAATTGGATTTCGCCGTTCTTGAGCGCATCGACGACATGCGGGCGGCCTTCCAAGACCTTGTTGATCTTGGTTGACGGCACACCCTTGTCCTCGAAATAGCGCTGGGTGCCGCCGGTGGCCACCAGCTTGAAGCCCATGCCGATGAGTTTGCGCATGGCGGGGAGGATCTTCGCCTTGTCGGCATCCTTCACTGAAATGAACACGGTTCCGGCTTGCGGCATGCGCATGCCGGCACCCAGCTGGGCTTTCGCGAAGGCCATGTCATAGGTCATGTCGAGGCCCATGACCTCGCCGGTCGAGCGCATTTCCGGCCCCAGCAACACATCGACGCCGGGGAAGCGGTTGAAGGGGTATACCGCTTCCTTTACCGCGACATGCGCGAGCTTCTTGCGTTTCTGCTTGAAGCTGGCGAGGGTCTCACCCGCCATCACCCGGGCGGCGATCTTGGCAACGGGGATGCCGATCACCTTGGCCACGAAGGGCACGGTGCGCGAGGCGCGCGGATTCACTTCGAGCACGTAGACGTCACCATCCTTGATGGCGAATTGCACGTTCATCAGGCCGACGACATTCAGGGCCAGCGCCATGATTTTTGTCTGGCGTTCCATCTCGGCGATGACCGGGCCTTTGAGCGAGTAAGGCGGCAAGGAACAAGCCGAGTCTCCGGAATGAATTCCTGCCTCCTCGATATGCTCCATGACACCGGCGATGAAAACGTCCTTGCCGTCGCAGATGGCATCGACGTCGACCTCGATGGCATTCGACAGATAGCTGTCGATGAGCACGGGTGAGTCGCCCGACACCACGACAGCCTCGGTGATGTAGCGTTGCAATTGCGCGTCGTCCTTGACGATTTCCATGGCGCGGCCGCCCAGCACGTAGGAGGGGCGGATGACAACCGGGAAACCTATGCGCTTGGCGATCTTCTTGGCTTCGGCACCCGAGTACGCGATGCCGTTTTCCGGCTGGCGCAGCTTCAGTTTTTTCAACAGCTTCGAGAAACGGTCGCGGTCTTCGGCCAGATCGATGGCATCGGGCGTCGTCCCCAGAATGGGAACACCGGCGTCCTCCAGTGCCTGGGCCAGTTTCAATGGCGTCTGGCCGCCGAACTGCACGATGACGCCCTTCAGGGTGCCGTTCGATTGCTCGGTGTGGATGATCTCCAGCACGTCCTCGACGGTGAGCGATTCGAAGTAGAGGCGGTCGCTCGTGTCGTAGTCGGTGGAAACCGTCTCGGGGTTGCAGTTGACCATGATCGATTCATAGCCGGCATCATGGAGTGCAAAGCAAGCATGGCAGCAGCAATAGTCGAACTCGATGCCCTGGCCGATGCGGTTTGGCCCGCCGCCGAGGATAATGATCTTCTGGCGGTCTGTCGGGCGCGCCTCGTTCTCGGCATCATAGGTCGAATACATGTAGGCGGTGGGCGAGGCGAACTCGGCGGCACAGGTGTCGATGCGCTTATAGACCGGCCGCACGTTCAGCTTGTGACGGTGGGCCCGCACCTTGTCTTCCTTCAACCCGACAAGTTCGCCAAGCCTGGTATCGGAGAAGCCCATGGCCTTGAGCTTCTTCAGGTTGGTTGCATCCCTCGGCAGACCGCGCTCCTTGATCTTCGCTTCGGTGGCGACGATCTCCTGAATCTGGCGCAGGAACCACGGCTCGTATTTGCAGGATTCAAACACCTGGGCCACGCTGGCGCCAAGCCGGAAAGCCTGGGCGATCTTGAGGATGCGGTCGGGCGTTGGCGTGCCAAGTGCGGCGCGGATGGCGTTCTTGTCGTCGCCTTCACCCGACCCCGGAATGTCGATCTCGTTGAAGCCGGTCAAGCCGGTTTCAAGGCCGCGCAGCGCCTTCTGCATCGATTCCTGGAAGGAGCGGCCAATCGCCATCACCTCGCCCACCGACTTCATCGCGGTTGTCAGCGTGTTGGAAGCGCCGGGGAATTTCTCGAAGGCAAAGCGCGGGATCTTGGTGACGACGTAATCGATCGCCGGCTCGAAGGCAGCAGGAGTTGCGCCGCCAGTAATGTCGTTGGCGAGTTCGTCGAGCGTGTAGCCCACGGCGAGTTTCGCCGCGACCTTGGCAATCGGGAAACCGGTGGCTTTCGAGGCCAAGGCTGATGAGCGCGAGACGCGCGGGTTCATCTCGATCACCACGAGGCGGCCATCGGCGGGATTGACGCCGAACTGCACGTTGGAGCCACCGGTCTCGATGCCAATCTCGCGCAGCACCGCTATCGAGGCGTTGCGCATGATCTGGTATTCCTTGTCGGTCAGCGTGAGGGCAGGCGCCACGGTGATCGAATCGCCGGTATGGACGCCCATCGGGTCGACGTTCTCGATCGAGCAGACGATGATGCAATTGTCCGCCTTGTCGCGCACCACCTCCAACTCATATTCCTTCCACCCCAGTACTGACTCTTCGATCAGCACTTCGGCGGGGGGGGACGCATCGTGGCCTTTTTCGACAATGTCAAAGAATTCCTCGCGGTTATAGGCAATGCCGCCACCCGTGCCGCCGAGCGTGAAGGACGGTCTGATGATGCAGGGCAGGCCCACTTCCAGCATGCCTTCGAAGGCCTCGACCATGGCGCGGTTGCGGTATTTCCGCAGGCGCTCGGGCTCGTCCGCCGCCCACTGGCGTTCGAAGGCTTCGATATCGCCGCCGTCAGCTTTCAGGGCGCTCATGGTGGTGGCATGCAGCGCCTTGTCGCCATCCTTGGCGTCAGAGGCATTGGCCAGCCTGGAGCGCGGCGTTTCGAGGCCAATGCGTTTCATCGCCTCGCGGAACAGCTCGCGATCCTCGGCCATGTCGATGGCCTCGGCCCTGGCGCCGATGAGTTCGACGCCGAATTTCTCGAGCACGCCCATCTTGTTGAGGGAAAGTGCCGTATTGAGCGCCGTCTGGCCGCCCATGGTGGGCAGCAGGGCAAGCTTGTCGTCAGGGCGTAGTGCCCGCTCCTTCTCGATGATGCGGGCGACGACATCGGGGGTGATCGGCTCGATATAGGTGGCGTCGGCCAGATCCGGATCGGTCATGATGGTGGCCGGATTGGAATTGACCAGGATGATGCGGTAGCCCTCGGCCTTCAGCGCCTTGCAGGCTTGCGTTCCGGAATAATCGAACTCGCAGGCCTGGCCG
>JANPCS010000337.1:0-5767 GCA_031431065.1 Hyphomicrobiales bacterium
TCCACACCGGCGTGCCGGGCGCCGCGCAAGGCGACACCGAGCCCTGCGGCAGGCGGATCTCACGGGTTTCGCTCCTGCCGTCCTGGATGGCCTGGGTGAGCTGATAGATTGGCGCCGAGTACTCGGGAAAACCTGCAAACAGCACATCCATGCCGACCAGCCGTCCGCTGCCAGCCTTGGCCGCCAGCTTCAAGTAACTGCTGTTGGCATAGACGGCGCGGCCGCGCGCATCGGTAACCACCAGGGGATCGCCCAGCGTATCGACAAGCGAATCGAAGAAGGCCCGCTCGGAATTGCCGTTGCTCGAAACCTGCACAAAACCGGCCAGCAGCGCCAGCCCGGCCAGCAGGCCGAATCCCGCAAGCAAGGCGCCGGGCACCAGCAGCCACAGCGGCTGCGTCGCGGCAAAGCTCTGCAAGCCGATGACCACCATGACGGCGACCAGAACGGCGATCAGCAGCGCGATGACGGCCCGCCCGGTCCTGCTGCCGAAGGCTGCCGGAGCCGTCAGCTCACCCCGTCCCGGCAAGTTCTTGTCGATCATCAATGCCCACCCCGAATCAAAGTCAGTATAGGGGAAACGGCCCGCAACGGAATCGCTCGAAGTGCGGTGGATTGTGTCCCACTGCCGTCTCGCGTTTCTGCCCTGCGCCGAGTGGAATTCATGTTTTCAGGAGTAACGACTTGTGGTACCCTAGGGTAAACATCTTGCACGCAGGAGAGTTCATCATGCGAACCCCGCGACTTACTTTGGCAGAACTCGAAGCGGCGGCTGATCGTTGGAACGCGAAGAAATACAAGGATCAGCGCAAAGCCGGCCTTAAGGATGAAGACCCCGGGCGCATCGTCCAGCGGCTGAAGCTCAAAGGCTATTCCTACCGGGAAGCGCAAGATGTCATCAGCCTCAGCGAGCGAGGCGCTGGCCAGGGACCGGGCGCCACCATTCTCGAGCGCATCATTGCCGAAAACGATCTCACCCCCATCGGCTTCCTCATGAAGGGACTGGCTTGCACATTCACCGTCTGCCGGATTGTCATCAAGGCCTCAGACGGCGGGATATTGGGCTATGGCACGGGATTTCGTATCTCGCCCCGGCTCATCATGACAAATAATCACGTTCTTTCCAGTCCGGCGGACGCGGCACGGAGCGTGGCCCAATTCGACTATCGCGAAGGACCATCGGCCGAGCCGCCTGAGACAAGCGAGGTGGGGTTTGATACTGGCGCTTTCTTCAGGACGAGCCGCGCACTGGATTGCACGATCGTCGCGCTAAATGAGCAGCGGGCTCATGGCATGACCGCCGCAGGCCGGCCTTGGCTGCCGCTCATCCGCGAGTCTGGCAAAGCGCTGGAGAATGAGCCAGTGAATGTCATCCAGCATCCGCGCGGCGAGTTGATGCGCATCGCATTTCGCAACAACACGATCTTCGGCCGTGATGGCAACTACATCCACTACTCCACCGACACCGAGCCTGGCTCATCGGGTTCGCCGGTGTTGAATGACAATTGGGACCTTGCCGCGCTCCACCATGCCGGCGTGCCGCGCAAATCCAGGGACGGCAGGATTCTCAAGCGGAACGGCAAGCCCTACGATCCAAGCCGCGACCCGCCCGACGAAATCGATTGGGCCGGCAATGAAGGCATCCGCATTTCCTCCATCGCTGCCCACCTCGACGGTCTGCCCCTCTCCACAAGCGAGGCCAGACTTTATGGTGAGGCTTTCGCCGATCCCGATTGGGGCGGCATCATGAGGCGTGCCACGGCCGGCGCCTTCAGGGCGCTCGCGCCGGTTGATGGCGCGCCGGAGGGCTTTACGCCACCCGCCGGACCAGTTCAGCGCGCCGATGGGCGGACATCCTGGTTCTTCGAGATCTCAGTGGGGCCGGTTGCAACTCCACCCGCGGCGGCGCGGCTCGAGCCAGCGGCCCTGCCACGGCCGGCGGCCGTGCTGGCGGGCACGACGAAAGCGGGGCCTGGCCAAGACATCCGCGCCGCCGCAGAGTCCCTCCTGGAGTTCCTTAAGCCGCGCGATGAACCCTATTACGACGCGGCGCCGGATGGCGCGGCGCGCGACGCCTACTACGGAGACTTCCGGCCCGGCCCGGCGCAACCGGCCTTCGACCGTCTGAGCCGGCTGCTTCGCGATAGCCATGGTACGCCGGTTTCCTACGCCACCGGCCGCAAGCGGCTCTATGCCTGGGCCGACGCCCACAGCGACGGCACAAAGCTGACGCTGCGCAGCGTCTATTCCGGCGAACGGATGGAGCAGATCGACGTCATTGCAGGCGAGCTTGCCCGCGAAGTCTCGGTCGATCCGGAGCTTCTCGAGACACTTCAGGAGGGCAATTTCGAACGCTACTTCGCCCTCGAAACATTAAGCGAGCGGGCCCTGGTGGAGGAGGCCGAAGCGGCCCAGCAGCCGCCCTTCGATTGCGAGCACGTGGTGCCGCAATCCTGGTTCGACAAGAAAAGCCCGATGGTCGGCGACATGCATCACCTCTTCACCTGCGAGAAGGGTTGCAATCGCGGGCGCGGCAACACGCCATATTTCGATTTCAGCGCCTATGACGGCACCGATCAGGCGGTCGACGCGGCGGAACGCATCAAGGACAAATGCGGCTTCTTCGAACAGGGTGACGACGGCAAGAAGGGCTTCGAACCGCAATGGCACGGCGGACGCGGAGCCGTGGCGCGGGCCACGCTTTATTTCCTCCTGCGCTATCCCAAAATCATCGGCGATCGCGCCTCGAAGTTCCAGCAATACGACAGCCGCCGCCTGCCACTGCTATTGAATTGGCACCGCTTGCATCCACCCACGGAATGGGAAAAGCACCGCAACGCGGCAATTCAAAAGGAGCAGGGCAACCGTAACCCACTCATCGACTTCCCCGATTTTGACTGGACCCCTGCCCACTTTGCAATGGGACTAGGTGAATAGAGCCGGGTGAAATCGAGAGACCCTGCGCATGCGCTGGGCGCGATCATGAAGCCGCGGCCGAAGCCAGTTTGGTTAACGAACCATTGGCAACTGGCGATTCGTTATTCCACCCAACAGCGCTTTGCCATGGCACTTTACAAATGCCGCCAAGGCCGTCAGACTCTCGCCCAATGTGCCGGGGCGGCACATTCAACACGACTATGGAGTGAAAGACATGTTCCGCAATACCCTTATCGCCATCGCCTTCGGCCTCTCGGCCGTGCTGGCAACCGCCCCGGCCGCCCGCGCCGATATCGACATCGACATCAAGATCAACCTTGGCTACGGCGGCCACTACGGCAAGAACGTCACCTGCTTGAACGCCGAGCGCATCGTCAACAGGCGCTTCAACCAGGTCAGCCGGCGCAATTGCAAAGGCCTGAACTACGACTTCAGTGGCAAGCGCAACGGCAAATGGTTCCATGTCAAAGTGAATCGCTATACGGGCCGCATTACCGCGGTGACCCGCTGGTGGCGCTGAGGCGCCTCTGGCAAGCTTGACGTAAACCCGCACTCGTCCGCGTAACGGGGAGACAGCGCATGGATTTCGTGAACCAGAACATGCAAGTCATTATCGCCGCGGCGGCGGCTTTGGCCATCATCTTCGTCCTGCTGACGGTGTGGCGAGCCATCAGCCCGCGCATGAGCGGCAGGCGCGGACAACGGCTCGGCATCAGCGAGTATCACGAAATCGACAAGTCGCGGCGGCTGGTCCTGATCCGCCGTGACAATGTCGAACATCTGCTCATGATCGGCGGACCCCAAGATGTTGTCGTCGAAAGCGGCATCACGGCATCCGGCATGGCAGCCTCCTACGCTCCGTTGCCAGGTTCAACGATCGAGGCCATGGCGGCACCCCCGCTGCGGCCCGCCCCCCGGCCCGCCGTCTTCGGAGATCGCAAGCCGCCGCTAAGGTCGGTCGAGCCGGGTGCACCGCCACCGCTCAGGCGGGAGGAGCCGGAGTTATAGGAAGCGGTTGGACCCGCGATGACCAAGCGCTTGGAGGACATGCGGCGAAATCCGCGCGGTGACTGGTCCATATCAGATGTTGCTGCACTGTGCCGAGAACTTGGCATCACCTGCGAACCGGCGCGTGGCGGCGGGTCACATTACAAGATCGCCCATCCCGGTGTTGCGGCGAAATTGACCGTGCCTTTCAAACGGCCAATAAAAGTTGTATACATCAGGCAACTCGTCGCTTTCGCCGACTCTGTGAGGAACTTGCCATGAGTAGGCTCGCCTATGCAATTTTGGTTGAACCATTGCCACTTGAAGACGGCGGCGGGTTCCTTGCAACCGTGCCCGATCTTCCCGGCTGCATGAGTGACGGGGAGACTCCCGAGGAGGCGCTTGTCAATGTTCAGGATGCCATAGCCGCCTGGATTGAGGCCGCTCAAGACATGGGGCATTCTGTGCCTCCGCCGTCACGCAAGCTGGCGCTGGCCGGCTGAAACCGGATCCTTGTCAAAAGCAATCAGAGCCAGACCCCATGGGGCCTGGAAACTACGGCAACAGCGCAATCAACTCAACATCGACTTCCAAGAGATAAATGCACCGTAATCGAGTGTCATGTCTGGACGGCGCCCTGTTGGCAAGAGTGTTTTTGACTTTGAAGTGCGAGATGTTTGGCGCGAGGTGCGGTCATGTCTCCGGCCTATGATGCGGCCTCAGGTGTTGGCCGCTGGCCCTGATGTTGGTTCGCTTGGCCACCGCTCCCAATCACCGTATCGCGCTTTGTTAGCCGCCTGACAGTGCAACGGGTTTTGCGGGGGCCAGCGCCACTTGGCGCTTTGTCTCTCACATCATTGCCTGGGTCACCCTCGCCAATTCGGCTATTTGAGTTTCTTCAGTTGAGTACTTTTGCGTGGGCCGGGTTGTAGCAATCATCGCCCGCCATGATGGCCCAGCAGTCAAGTCTACGCAGTCTGCGCAAGCTTGACTGCGATGCGCGCCATCTTGTTGGCCAATGCCACCGCCACCAGCTTGAACGGCTTCTTGGCCAGAAGGCTCCTTGCCCAATCCGCCAGGGGTGATTGCGTCTTGCCGCTCTTCATGCGGTACAGAGCGGCGTGCGCTCCCACCACCAGCAAGCGCCTGAGGTCACGGTTGCCCATCTTGGAGATTTTGCCGAGCCGCGCCTTGCCGCCGGTCGAATGCTGGCGGGGCACCAGGCCGATCCAGGCGGCAAACTCGCGGCCGCCGGAGAACTGCGCAGGCGCGCTCACCGTGGCCACCAGAAGCGTGGCGGTCAGCGTGCCGATACCCGGAACCGTGGCCAGGCGCTGGCTCGCCTCGCTGGCCTTGTGCTGCTTGAGAATGGCGGCATTCAGAACCTTGATCTCGTCTTCCAAGCCAGCAAGCGTGGCAACCAGGGCTTTCAGCGCCTGGCACATGGCAGGAGCAAGCGTTTGATTCTCTTCTTGGCCCATCACCAGATCGCGCGGCTTGAACAGCATCAGGGATGCTTGGCTCTCGAGACTCTTCACGCCAACAAAGCGCATTTCGGGATCGCGCACCGCGCGGGCAATGGCGCGGGCATCGGCGGCATCGTTCTTCTGCCGCGGCAGAAAGGCCTTCATCCCCGGGTCAAGCCCGAGGACAGGCTCCGTTGCGCCGGGATCAACCGCACATCATGGCCAAGCTTCATCAACTCGCGCCCCCAGTAATGCGCCGAGGCACAGGCCTCCAGGCCAACCAGGCAGGCTTCAAGCTTGGCAAAGTAGGCCAGCACCTGGCCGCGCTTCAAGTCCTTCACCAGAACCGTATGACCTCCGGCATCGAAGCCGTGAAG
>JANPCS010000338.1:0-4933 GCA_031431065.1 Hyphomicrobiales bacterium
GTGAAGTCATTGCTCGTCTCAAAACTGTAGTTCTGCGCTTCGGCGGCTTCGCGCAGCCGGTTTATCGCTTCGACCGTCCTGAGCGGATCGCTCAGACCGGAAGGCGCCAGCAATGGCCTGGCACCTTGGGTACCCTTTACATGTACATACATCAGACTCAGACCCCAACCCTTCGACTGACCATCAGCCCCGCTCACCTGCCGGGTCACCCCGACGGCCTACGATTGCCGACACCCTGGAACCGCAACGCCGCCAATTTGATTAGATTATCGGCCACAAGCTTATCACGGCATTAACGCAAGCCAGAGTTAACGAAATTTACCCGCACGTCAAGCCATACGTCCAGCGATTGCCGTTGTTTGCGGGCTTGTGCGGTTGCCGGGGTTTGCCTAAGCCGGGAGGGGGCACATGGCTTGGGCCTAATACTCCTGCCGGGCCGGAGTTGGCGCGGCGCTACGTGCCACCCGGTCCAGTTTCCACCAGCTATGGGCGATCAGTGTCGATATGACAATGGCGCCGCCCGCCAGGACTGCCGGGCTCGGAAATTCCCTGAAGATCATCCAGACCCACACGGGCGTCAACACCGTTTCGAGCAGGAAGAACATGCTGACGTCGGCGGCCGGAAGAAAACGCGGACCTTTGGCCAGCAGCACCGTGGCCAACGGAATGGCGACGAGGCCGTTAAGGGCCAGCCACATCCACGCCGGCACGCCAAAACCGCCGGCATTCAACAATGACGGGAGCGAGACTCCGAAAAAGACCAATGCGACAAGAGCCGACGAGAGACTGCCGATTGCCAGGCTGGTGGCAACCTTACGGCCCGTGGCGCGGACCACGGTGAAGGCGCAAGCCGAGCAGAAGGCCGAAATCAGCGCCAGCAAAGTGCCCCAGGGTTTGGCCGTGAGAATTCCGTCCCAGGCGATAATGCTGACGCCGGCAAAGGCCAGAAAGGTCGCTGCCCAGGTCAAGGCATGAACTCTTTCGCCCAGCACGATGCGCGACATGGCCGTGGCAATGACCGGCGTCAATGCAATGATGAAAACCACATTTGCGGCACTCGTGTACACAATGGCGTTGATGTAGGCGATGTTGCCGATTGTGCTGGTGAGTGCCACCAGGAGACCGGCGCGGCCAGCGATGAACGGCGTGTCATCGCCTTGCCTGCGGGCCACAAACCAGACCGCCGAGATCGCCAGGAACAACAGGATGCCGCGTGTGAAAACCATGGTCCACTGATCGGCCAGCGATAACCTGAGAAGTGGAAGATCGAAGGTAAACAGCAAACCACCGATGGCCGTTATAAAATATGCGAGGCGGACCTGCTGGACAGAGTGCATTGTCTTGACTTGCCTGATTCCCTGTTTGAGCCGCCCGGTTTTCACCACGCAAACAAGCCAGAATATATCTCTACGTCAAATAGAATTGTCGCGTTATGCGTGTACGATCTTCCGCTCCACCATTTGATAGTCGAACCAGCTAACAAATCCTTAACGGCGATCGCCGCGATACAGGGACCAGCCGTCAGCGGTAAGCCGTTCCTGCGGCAGGAAACGCGCCTTGTAGTCCATCTTGCGCGAGCCGCGCACCCAGTAGCCAAGGTAGAGATAGGGCAGCCCCAGGCGCTTTACGCGACTGATATTGTCGAGGATCATGTAGGTTCCGAGGCCACGGCGATGATAGGCCGGATCATAGAAGCTGTAGATCATCGACATTCCGTCTCCGAGAATGTCGACAAGCACGGCAGCCAGAAGCTCGCCTGGGCTGCCATCTTCACCGCGCGTCCGATACTCGACCAATCGGCTGTCGACGAAGTTGTCGTCCACCATGGCGGAGAAATCCAGAACTGACATGTCTGCCATGCCGCCGTCACCGTGGCGGGAGTCGATATAGGAGCGGAACAGCGCATAGTGTTCGCTGGCCGCCTTCGAGCGGATGACCGTGCTCACCAGATCCTGGTTGGCCCTCGACGTGCGGCGGAAATTACGGCTGGGTTCGAAAGTGTTGACCGGCACCCGGACTGACACGCAGGAAGCACAGCCGTCGCAGGCCGGCCTGTATGCAATGTTCTGGCTGCGGCGGAATCCGCCTTGCGAAAGCTGCGTGTTGAGGCTGCGCGCGTCTTGGCCCACCAGATGCGTAAACACCTTGCGCTCCACCCGTCCCGTCAAATAGGGGCAAGGTGAGGGTGCGGTTATGAAGAACTGGGGAAAATTCCGCCGTTCAATGCTCAAGGACCGGACTCCAACATCGACATGCCGCCATAATGACCGAGGCGCCGCGACATTCAAGGGGCTTTGAATGTCATGCAGCAATTCTAAATCCCTCCCCCTGCCAGATTTCAGCCCAGGATTTGGTTTGCGATTTCGGGTAGGGGCTCTGATTTGATGAGGGTTGTCATCAGCGTGCTCCAATCGGGGAAGATCGGATAAGCCGTGATTGTCCGGATATGCTCGAAGAAGCGCTTTCTGGCGTGCTTGGCTTCACGCGCCACTCTCCACAGGCCTTCGAGGCAGTCGCAGACGGTGTGGAAGGCGAAAGCCGGCAAGTTCATGGCGGCGAAGGTCATGGCGAGGTTTTGCTTGCCGTGGCCAAAATTGTGTTCGTGGCGTCATAGGTGACCTTTGCCTTTGCATCGGTGATGGTCACGCCGAGCCAGTTGACCTCCATCGCGTCCCCCGGGTCAAGCCCGAGGACCGCCCAGTTAGATGGGCCGCAGATCCTTCACCTGTCCGCCATGGGCCACAAGCCAGCGTTTGCAGGCATTGCGTTCGCAGTCCTGCTTTTCCGCGCCGTCCGGTTTGACAATGAACTCCGGCATCAACGGCAGCACCATGTTGTGGCCAGGCGCGGCGATGCTGGCCGCCAGCATGGAATGATGGAAGTCCGTCTTGCCATTATTGCGCTGGCGCGTCTGGCACTGGGCGCAGCCGAGCTTTTGCGAGTAAAAAATATTCGGTTCCGTCAAACACGATCAAAGTCCGCCCGCCAAGGCGCTCGAAGGCTTTCATGCCGCCGCGCTCACGCAGGACCGCCAGCGCCCGATCGAACGGGCCTTACAGTTGCGAGGGGTGCAAGGGATCGAGCAGCGAGCGGATGGTGGCGTCCGTCGGGATCTTCGCCATGCCGAACAGCGTGTGGCAAATGGAGGTCTTGCGCTCATCTTGCAGCGAACGCCGATGCGCCAGAAACGATTCCGGCCGCATGAAAAACAGCGAAAAAGCCGGCATTCCCACGCCCGCCATGGAACAGGTCACCGCGCCCTTCCGCTCGCCATACCTTGAATCAGAAACCGGATTCGGCGGATACAAGATTATTCGCAGCCCGCAGGCCATTTAGAATTGCTGCCGTTTCGTCCAACCCCTTGACGGAGCAATACGCCTGACGCATGGTGCGCTCCGAAATGACCGCCGCCCCCGCCATCGCCGCCATTTGCGGCATGATTTGCAGCTAGCTGAACACCGCTGGCAGGGCGCCGCTTGACTTGAAATTGAGAGAGCGATCCCCGGGGCCAGCAAGCCTTGAGGGAAATTGATGCCGCTCCGCCTCTACAATACGCTGACCCGCACCAGGCAAGAGTTCACCCCACTGAACCCTGAAAACGTGCGCCTGTATGTCTGCGGGCCGACGGTTTATGATTTCGCCCACATCGGCAATGCCAGGCCGGTCATCGTATTCGACGTGCTGTTCCGGCTGCTGCGCCATCTCTATGGTGCGGAGCATGTCACCTATGTGCGCAACATCACCGACGTTGACGACAAGATCAACGCGCGGGCCCTTCGTGATTTCCCCGACTTGGCCCTGAATGAGGCGATCCGCCGGGTGACGGAGACGACGGCCAACCAGTTTTTCGCCGATGCCAAGGCGCTGGGTTGCCTGGAGCCGACCGCGCAGCCGCGCGCCACCGATAATATTCCTGAGATGATCGAGATGATCCAAGAGCTTTTGGTAAAAGGCCATGCATACATAGCGCAAGGAAGTGAAGGTCGAGAAGCTCTGTTCGACGTCCATTCAATGGCGGACTACGGGGCTCTTTCCAGAAGAAAGCGTGAGGAACAACAAGCAGGAATCCGAATTGCAGTCGAGGAACACAAACGGAATCCTGAAGACTTCGTGCTTTGGAAAGAGTCGGCCCCTGAGGAGCCGGGTTGGAATGCGACATTTGTGATTTCCGACGAAAATCGAAATGCACTTCGGTTGAACTCGAATACGCTCACAATTTTTGGCCGCCCCGGCTGGCACATCGAATGCTCCGCCATGAGCAAGCGTTATCTGGGCGAGGTCTTCGACATCCACGGCGGCGGGCTGGATCTGATCTTCCCCCACCACGAAAACGAAATCGCCCAATCGCGCTGCGCCCATGGCACGAAGGTCATGGCCAACATCTGGATGCACAACGGCTTCCTGCAGGTCGAGGGGCAGAAGATGTCGAAGAGTTTGGGGAATTTCGTGACGATAGATGAGCTTCTGAACACAAACAAATTTGGGAATAGATACTGGAGTGGGGGAACATTGCGCCTGGCGATGCTAATGACTCACTATCGACAGCCGATAGATTTCACTGTTTCTCGACTTAAGGAAGCAGAAGCAAAACTCAGTCGGTACAGAAATCTAGCTGCTGGTGCAGTGGGTGGGGCAGATGCGTTTCAAAGAATCAGTTCTGCTCTCACCGATGATCTCAATACTCCGGAGGCAATCCACTATGCGGATAAGATTACGCATGACGCGGAGGATGGAAAAAGCTGGGCAATTGGTGAGATTGCCAGCTTCCTTTCGATACTGGGTCTTGTTGATGCACTAAACATTGACTCTAGGTTGCAGTCCGATCGCGAAGACTCCATGCGTCAAAATATTGAAGGTAGAATTGAAGTGTTGATCGCCGCCCGCCTCGAAGCTCGCATGGCGAAGAACTGGGCGGAGAGTGACCGCATCCGCG
>JANPCS010000339.1:0-3414 GCA_031431065.1 Hyphomicrobiales bacterium
AAGTTCACGGAATTGGCGGATGTCTGCCACCCCGACAACCTCGCCAACGGCACGCTGGAACTCAACACCGTCTATCAGGCCGGCAACATCGCGATGCAGACGCAGTATCACGAATTCGCCGCCTCCATCGAAGACGAGAAGACCTCGCGCGCCGCCGGCGGCAAAACCGCTTATGCACCTTGCCCCAAAGGCGATCCCTCGTGGATCAAGAATGGCGGCGAGGCGGTGAACGGCACCAACTGCGGCATCGGCGGCATCGGCATCAACGGCAATGCCTCCGAGGACCTGAAGCGCGCCGCCTATATCTTCGCCATCTGGTCGGTGTCGCGCGAGAATCAGTTCAACGTGCTGAAAGGTCTTGGCGGAACGCCGACCCGCAAGTCGGTCCTAGCCATGGACGAGGTCAAGAAGAACATGGTTCGCCCCAGCACCATGCCGAATGCGCTCACCTTCGACGCCGTCTATAATCACGGCATCAAGGATCCGCATTTCGTGCTTGGACCGAAGATCCCCAATGGCAACGAGTATCACTCGATCCTCGCCGCCGAAGTGCAGAAGTGCCTCTCGAACGAGCAGACGCCGGAAGAAACGGCCAAGACGATCCAGACCCAGCTCGACGAGATGAACGGGGCCTGAGGATGAACCAACCTCCGGCGGGAAACCGCCGGGGGCCTGCTTCATTTGCGCCGCAATCCCAGATGTCTCTGGGGTGGAAGGAAAGTGAATAGTTTAGACAGACGGGGGCTGAAAACACCGATGAGCGCCACATCTTCAACATCGTCCGGCGATGGCCTGTTCCGGGTCCGGCAGATCCTCGACAATGTCGAGGCGCGCCCCGTTACGAGCATCACCAGCGAGCCGCAGTCGCTCAACTCATATGCCTCCAAGGGTTATTATTTCTGGCTTATGGCGCCTGCCATCATTTTGCTTGCGTTCATCACAATCTATCCCTTCTTCTGGATGATCTTTATGAGCCTGCATAAGGTCGAGATCGGCCAGCCCAATGTCTGGAACAATTTCGAGAATTTCACCAAGCTTGTCACCGATGGACGTTTTCTAAATGGCTGGATGCTGCTGTTTTATTACAGCGCGCTGTGCCTCTCGATCCAGATCGTCATCGGCGTGTTTCTCGCCATCGTTCTCAATGGCATCCGCTTTGAGAAGTTCCTGGTCACCGCCTTCCTGATGCCCATGATGATGGCGCCCACCGTGGCGGGCCTCGTCTGGTACTTCCTCTATAACGGCACATTCGGCTGGTATCATTGGCTCCTGCAAAGTACGGGAATCCTCGGCGTCAAGTCCATCCTCTCCAGCCCAGGTACCGCCATGTGGTCGATCGTCATCGTCGACGTCTGGCAATGGACGCCGCTCATCACGCTTATAGCGCTGGCGGGCCTGAAGCGTGTGCCGCAGGACCAACTGGAAGCCAACATGGTCGATGGCGCATCGCCGTTGCGCAATTTCTTCGCCATCACACTGCCAAATCTTTATCCCGTGCTGCTGATCGCCATCATGCTGCGCTTCATGGACAATTTCCGCTTCATCGACTCAGCCCTGGTGTTGACCGGCGGCGGTCCCGGCAATGCCACCAAGATCTTGCCCATCTACCTCTATGAGGTGTCGTTCAAGTTCTTCAACCTCGGGCGCGCGGCGGCGATCGCTCTGACGCTCCTCGTCGTCACCATCATCCTCGGCAAAATCCTGGTCAGGGTTTTCGAGCGCCAACAGCCCAAGAAAGTCTAAGCCATGGCCTCACGCGACGTCGTCCATTACGAAACCCCCGCCACCATCGCATTCAAATGGTTCTCGGTGATCTTTGTCGCCCTTTATCTGGTGTGGACAGTCCTGCCGATATTCGTGATGTTCGTCTCCTCTTTCAAGGATCTTTTGGAGGCATTCAAGATTCCGGTGGTGGGCGATTGGCTGGGCGTTTCCCTGTTCTTCGACTTCACACCGACTATGAAGCATTACCATGATCTCTTCGTCAATCTGGGCTTCACCACCTATGTGATCAACAGCCTGATCGCGGCGGGCGGCTCGGCCGTCATCTCGGTGATCTTCGGCTCCATGTGCGCCTATTCGCTGTCGCGCATTGAGTTCAAGGGCAAGGGCGATCTCTTCTTCTGGATCATCTCAACCCGCATGGCGCCCGTGGTCGCCGTGCTGGTGCCGCTTTATTCGATCTTCCGCGAGCTGGACCTGGTGGGAACTCTGCCCGGCCTCATACTCGCCTACACCACATTCAATCTGCCCTTCGCTATCTGGATTCTCAAAGGCTTCTTCGACAATGTGCCCTATGCCATTGAGGAAGCGCAAATGGTGGATGGCGCAACGCGGTTCAAGGCCTTCCTCGCCATCTTGCCGCTGGTCGCACCCGGCATCGGAGCCTTCATCGTGCTCTGCATCCTGTTTGCCTGGAACGACTTCCTCTTCGCTACCATCATCGGCTCTGGTGGCGCAAAAACCCTGCCTGCCGCCACACGCGAGCTGGTGCAGCCGCAGAACATCCAATGGGGCTCGATCATGGCGGCAGGTGTTGTCACCACGGTTCCGATGATGTTCTTAGGGCTCGTCATCCGCAAGTATCTCGTCACCGGCCTCACCATGGGCGCGGTCAAGGAATAACAGGAGTTCGCAATGGCTAAGGTCTCGTTCCGGAGCGTATGGAAAAAATACGGCACCGTTCCCGCCGTCAAGGACTTGAACATCGAATGTCCGGATGGTTCGTTCCTGTCGATCCTTGGTCCCTCGGGCTGCGGCAAGTCCTCTACCATGCGCATGGTGGCGGGCCTCGAGCACATCACATCCGGTGAGATTCTGTTCGACGAAAAACCCATCAACACGCTGGCGCCCAAAGACCGCGATGTGGCGATGGTGTTCGAGAACTACGCGCTCTATCCGCACAAGAGCGTTTATGAGAACATGGCCAATCCGCTAAAGCTCCGCAACCAGGAGGCGTCCGTCATCAAGGAGCGTGTGACATCAGCCGCCAAGCTGCTCGAAATCGATCAACTGCTAAATCGCCGCCCGCAGGAACTCTCCGGCGGTCAGAAACAGCGCGTTGCCATTGGCCGCGCCATCGTGCGCGAACCAAAGTTGTTTCTGTTCGATGAACCGATCGCCCATCTCGACGCCAAGCTCCGGGCCCACATGCGCGGCGAGATCAAGCATCTCCAGCGTACGCTTGGCACCACCATGATCTATGTGACCCATGACCAGCTCGAAGCCATGTCCATGGCCGATACCATCGCCGTGATGCACGAAGGCGAGCTGCAGCAACTGGGCAGCCCGCGCGAAGTCTACAACCGGCCGGTCAACGCCTGGGTGGCGGGCTTTGTCGGTGAACCGGCGATGAATTTCCTGTCAGCCGAGTTACGGACCGAGGGCGGTGCTGCGGTATTGACGCATCCGAAC
>JANPCS010000340.1:0-1788 GCA_031431065.1 Hyphomicrobiales bacterium
CAATCTAGCCTGGAAGCTTGACCGGGTGGAAGGGGGGCCGCTAAAGCTCGCTGATGACGCCAAAATCCATCAGTGCCCCGAGCTATTATCAGGCGACCGCCGCGGATTCGCCAGTGCATCTGGCCCTTTCGGGCGAAGTCCTTGCCGACGTTTGCGTCATCGGTGGTGGTTATACCGGGCTGTCGGCGGCATTGGAACTGGCCGAAGCCGGATATAAGGTTGTCGTGCTAGAGGCGGAGACAGTGGGTTACGGCGCGTCGGGCCGCAATGGCGGGCAAATTTGCACCGGCTTTTCATCCGGCCAGCAGAGGATCGAAGCGCAGCTGGGAAGAGCCGATGCACGCCGCTGCTTTGCGCTGGCCGAAGACTCAAAGCAGCTGTTGAAGGACCGTATTGCCCAGCACGCGATCGATTGCGACCTGAAATGGGGCTACATCCACGCCATCCCGAAGGCCTCGCAGTTCGACGGGCTGAAGGGCTGGAAGGCCGAACTCGACGGTCTGGGCTACGCAGACACGCAGATCCTCACCAAGGCCGAGCTTGAGGATAAAGTCTCCAGCCGCATCTACCATGGTGCGTTGCGCGAAGGTGGTGCTGGCCATCTGCATCCATTGAACTATTGCCTGGGCCTGGCGCGCGCCGCGGTGCAGGCCGGCGCTGTCATCCATGAACATTCACGGGTGATTGAGGCCGATACCGGCAGCCAGCCATATGCTCGCACGGCAAATGGCGTGGTGCGCGCCAAATTCATGATCATTGGCGGCAATGCCTATCTGGGCAAGCTGGTGCCAAAGCTCTACAGCAAGATCATGCCGGTCACGAGCTACATCATCGCCACCGAGCCCTTGGGCGAGAACCGCGCCAAGGCCCTGATCCGCGACGGCGAGGCGGTAACCAACACCAACTTCATCGTCGACTATTTCCGCATCACCAAGGACACGCGCCTGCTGTTCGGCGGACGCGCCAGCTATTCAACGCTGGAGCCACCCAATCTCGGCGCCTACATGCGGCCGCGCATGACTTCGGTATTCCCGCAGTTGCGCGATGCCAAGATCGATTTCGCCTGGGGCGGATTCATCGCTATCACCGCCAACCGCATTCCGGATTGTGGACGATTGTCGCCCACCACTTACTACGCCCACGGCTATTCCGGCCAGGGCGTCGCGTTGGCAGGCCTCTATGGCAAGCTCATGGCGGAAGTTGTTCGCGGCACAGCGGAGCGCTTCGATTTGCTGTCGCGCATCCGCCACATGCCCTTCCCCGGCGGCCCCATTCGCACACCCATGCTGGTGGCGGCGATGATGTATTACCGGTTGAAAGATGCGCTCAGCTGAAAGGCGGTCGGGAGACCTACTCCTTCATCGCCATGGCCCTTGCACCCTTTTGCCAGGCCTTGAGGCAGAGATATTCCATCACCAGAGAGGCCGCGGCGAGCGAGGTGATCTCGGCGTGGTCATAGGGAGGCGAGACCTCCACCACATCCATCGCAACAAAACTGATATCCGTCAGCTTACGGATGATCGCCGCCGCCTGATGATAGGTGAGACCGCCGGGGATCGGCGTGCCGGTGCCGGGTGCAACCGAAGGATCAAGACAGTCAATGTCAAACGTCAGGTAGGCCTTGTGCTTGCCCACCACCTTTTTCACGATCTCGGCCACTTGCGCGGATGTGCTCTCGTGCACTTCGTCGGCATAGATAATGCGGAAGCCGTAGGTCTGTTCACCGGCGAACACCGTGCGGATGCCAATCTGCACGGATTTCCTGGGGTCGATGAGGCCTTCCCGCAC
>JANPCS010000341.1:0-7301 GCA_031431065.1 Hyphomicrobiales bacterium
GGATGGCGTGCCGCTGTTCTCGTTCATGGGGTTTGCCGGTGCGCTTGAGATTGTGGGTGGCCTGCTCATCGTCCTCGGTCTCTTCACGCGCATTTCGGCCTTCGTTCTCTCGGGCATGATGGCGGTTGCCTATTTCATGGCGCATGCGCCGGCTGGTTTCCATCCCATCAACAATGGCGGCGAGCTGGCGATCCTGTTCAGCTTTGTGTTCCTCTATCTCGCTGCGACCGGTGGCGGACCCTGGAGCCTTGACGCCAAGCGGGCTTGACCTTCGTCAACCGCCCCGCTCCTTGCGCAGCTTCGACCAATAGTCGAGGCGGCGTTTCACTTCGCGCTCGAAGCCGCGTTCCACCGGCTCATAATATTTTTCGCGGCCCATGCCTTCGGGGAAATAGTTCTGGCCGGAGAAGGCATCGGGTTGGTCGTGGTCGTAACGATAGCCGGTGCCGTAGTCCTGTTGCTTCATCAACTTGGTGGGCGCGTTGAGGATGATCTTCGGCGGCATCAGAGAGCCGGTCTGCTTGGCGCGCTCCATGGCGCCTTTGAAGGCGGTGTAAAGCGCATTCGATTTGGGCGCGGTGGCGATATAGACGGTGGCTTGCGCCAGTGCCAACTCGCCTTCCGGGCTGCCGAGGAAATCGAAGGTCTCCTTGGCGGCCAGCGCCTGATGCAGGGCTTGCGGGTCAGCCAGGCCCACATCCTCATTGGCCATGCGCACCAGCCGCCGGGCAATGAACAGCGGGTCCTCGCCGGCCACCAGCATGCGGGCGAGATAGTAGAGCGCCGCATCGGGGTCAGAGCCGCGCACCGACTTGTGCAGCGCCGAGATGAGGTTGTAGTGGCCGTCGGCGGCCTTGTCATAGAGCGGCATGCGCGTCTGGACGATGCGCGAGAGGTTCTCGACATCCAGCGGCGTGCCGCCCTCTGGTACCGAGGCGAAAACTTCTTCCAGCATGTTGAGGAAGTAGCGGCCATCGCCATCGGCCATGGCAATCGCCGCCTCGCGGGCAGCGGGCCCGGCCGGAAATTCGCGGCGCTCGAACATCTCGGCGCGGCGGATCAAGGCCGTCATCGCTTCAGAGTCGAGGCGATTGAGCACCAACACCTGGGTGCGCGACAGCAATGCGCCATTCAGTTCGAAGGATGGATTCTCGGTCGTCGCTCCCACCAGGATGATCGTGCCGTCTTCCACAAAGGGCAGAAAAGAATCCTGCTGCGGTTTATTGAAACGATGGATCTCATCGACAAACAGCAGCGTGGCCCTGCCCTGTTCGCGCCGGATGCGGGCCTGCTCGAAGACTTTCTTCAAGTCCGCGACACCGGAGAAAATGGCTGAAGTCTGCTCGAAAGCCAGACCGGTTTCGCCGGCCAGCAGTCTCGCGATGGTGGTCTTTCCGGTTCCCGGTGGCCCCCAGAAAATGATCGAGGGGATACGTCCCGCTGCAAGCATGCGGGTGATGACGCCGCCGGGGCCGACGAGATGATCCTGCCCCACAACGTCATTTAGTTTTTGCGGGCGCAGGCGATCGGCAAGCGGACGCGGTGCGTTCTTGCTCATGCCTGCGGCCTGGAAGAGGTTGCTAGTCACCCGCTGATCTTGAGCTTGAGGACGCGCCCGCCGCGTTTGATGGCGATGCGCCAGATGCCTTCGTTGGCGTCGATCACCGACATCAGTGTTGCTACGGAGTCGATGGCGTTGCCATTGATTTCGAGAATGACGTCGCCGGAGCGGAAAAAGCGTTTGGCGGGACCACCGTCAACCCGGAGTGCCGCCACGCCCGTGCTGTTGGCGGCCAAGCCCAACTCGTCGGAAACAGCGGGAGAAAGATTGGCGACCACCAGCCCCGCCAACGGATTGCGGCCTTCGATCACCTTGTCGTCGCGCTCGATGGTTTCGGGTGCTGCCACCATGGTCACTTGCGTTTCCTTGCGCTCGCCGCCGCGCAAGTATTCTACAATGGTGGTGGCGCCTATGGGTGTGGTCGCCACGCGGTAACCAAGTTCCTGCGAGTTTTCGACCGGCTTTCCCTCAATCGCCAGGATGACATCGCCACGCGCCAACCCCGCCTTCGCCAAGGGGCTGTCAGGATGCAGGCCCACAACCAGGGTGCCCTCCGGCCGTGCCATGCCGAGCGATGTCGCAATATCCGCCGTCACATCCTGCAATTCCACGCCCAGCCATGGCCGCCTGATCGCCGCGTTGCCGCTTTCGGCCGAGGCGACGACGGTGCGCACCATATTGGTAGGGATCGCAAAGCCGATGCCTATCGATCCGCCACCGCGCGAGAAAATTGCCGTGTTGATGCCGATGAGTTCGCCGGACATATTGACCAGCGCACCGCCCGAATTACCCGGATTGATCGCGGCATCAGTCTGAATGAAAAACTGGTAGTCACTGACCCCGACCTTGGTGCGGGCCAATGCCGACACGATGCCATTGGTGACCGTCTGGCCGACGCCGAATGGATTGCCAATAGCCAGCACCAGATCGCCGACTTCAAGCGCGTCCGAGTCGCCGAGGGTGAGCGACGGCAAGGCCTCGTCCGGGACCTCGATCTTGAGTACCGCCAAATCGGTGCGCTCGTCTTTCAGCAGCACATGGGCTTCGAACTCGCGGCGGTCGGCAAGGACAACCTTGATGTCCGTGCCGTTGGCAATCACATGGTTGTTGGTCACAATCAGCCCTGACGGATCGACAATCACGCCGGAACCCAGCGAGTTCTGAACGCGTTCGCGGGGCCGCCCGAAGCTGCCGTCACCGCCGAAGAACTGACGAAAAAACGGGTCGTCGAAGAATTTATCTTGCCGGGACGCCACAACCGTCTTGGCATAGACGTTGACAACTGCCGGCGCCGTCTTGCGCACGATAGGCGCAAACGACAATTGTACCTGGGCCGTGGATTGTGGCGTCTGCCTATCGGCCAAGGCAACAGAACTGGCGAATGCCAGAACAACCACTGCTGCAGCAATTATCTTATGCATTGGCGTCCTCTTTTTGACGTCGGCCCGGTTATCTGCGGCCGGGCTTTGTCGATAAGACGGCCGAAGCCGCAGGCCGGGCCACTGGGGGAAAATGAACTCCCGTGGCGGCCAGGGACGGCTTTCGACCGGCAACCGGCCCCACGAATCCTCATCCTTGGGCGTAAACTGGACCGTTCTGTAAAACAATGCTTTCTTCTGTGGCATGACGACTCAACCGTCATATTGCCGCCTGTCGCAGTATGTTATCTAACGCCCGCGCCAGCAAACGCGACTCTGCATAACATCCGTCTGACGGAGGATCCGATGACTGCACCCGCCCTGAACCTTCCCCCGGCAGATTCTCTGCCGGATGCCGCGGCAGTGGCGCACGCCATGCAACCCGAAGAAGCAATCTTCTGCTTTGCGGCGACCGAGTTGAAAGACCGGCTGAGGCTGTTCCTCGATGGCTTTCCGGGAACTGTGAGTTTTGCCGTAAAGTCCAATCCCGCCAGGGAAGTGCTGGCGGCCCTGGCTGAGGGCGGGTTGAAGCTCTGGGATGTGGCATCGGTACATGAGATGGCGCTGGTGCGCCCGGTTTCGCGGGAAGCGCGGTTCAACTATCATAATCCGGTCAAGTCGCGGCGCGAGATCTCCGACGCTTATCATGTGTATGGGTGCCGCCGCTTTGCGGTCGATTGCCGTGAGGAAGTCCGGAAGATCGCCGATATTGCGGGCAAGGACTCCTCGGTCGAGCTGGCGGTGCGCTTTGTGCTGCCGCGCGAGCGGACATCATCGGCCCATGATTTCTCAACCAAGTTCGGAGCGCCCGAACACATCGCAATTGCGCTCCTTCAGGATGCCGGCCGCCGCGGCTACATTCCGGTTCTTACCTTTCATCCGGGCTCGCAGTCGCGCGATCCGCAGGTCTACGCCCGCCATATCGAAGCGGCGCATCGAATTGCCAAGGCCGCCGGAGTACATGTCGGCAAGCTCAATGTCGGCGGTGGCTTTCCCGCCAGTTATCCCAGAAGCAAGCCGGCAGCATTGATTTCCTATTTCTCGACGATCGCCGAAGCGGCGACACGGCACTTTGGCAAAGGCACCGAGCCCGAACTTGAGTGCGAACCCGGGCGTGGCCTGGTTGCAACGTCGATGTCATTGCTGACACGGGTGAAGCTTGTGTGTACCGACGGCGACGATATTTTTATCAATGATGGCGTCTATGGCGGGTTGATGGAGTATATGCAGGTTCCGGAACTGCAGCCGCCGTTTCGGGTCATTCGCGATGGCAAGGTTCTGAACGGCGCCACCAAACCGTGGAAAGTTTTTGGACCGACATGCGATCCGCTTGACGTTTTGCCACATCACCTCGAGTTGCCAATCGACCTCAGAGACGACGACTATATCGAGTTCGGGACGCTTGGCGCATACGGCATTGCGACATCGACATTGTTCAACGGCTATGGAAGCCATGCGGTCGTGGCTGTGAACAGCGTCTTCAACGGCTGACGCCGCCGTCTAGTTGAGTGCGTTGTTGCGCACCGCGATTGCAACGGCCTGGGTCTTGGTCTTGGCACGCAGCTTGGTGATGGCATTCTCGGTATAAAGCCGGATGGCGCGTTCACTGACGCCCAGCAGTTGCGCCGTCTCCCATGCTGTCTTGCCGTCTGAGGCCCACCTCAATACTTCGCGCTCACGTGGGCTCAAGTCGAATTCGGAAGTTGCCGGCCTGGCCGCGATAATTTTCTTCATCCTAAGATGATAGTAATGCGCGAAGAGATGCAGGCGGCTGACGAGGCCTCGCCTCACTTCCGGCCAATGGCGATCATCGCATTCGAAATTCACCGAGAACATGGCATCGCCGACGCCAGGCTCGCGAATGGGGATCGACACGCCATGGCGCCCAACGCCAAAGCTCTCGGCGATGGAGTGCATGGGGTTTACTTCATCGTTGGTGGTTCGAACCTCAGCCCAATCGACCGGCAGAAGTCGGCGGAAACAAATGTCGAAAGCCGGGTCGGACTGAGGCGACATATCGCGCATATAGATTGTCATGTAGCGCTCATCATAAGTTGAGAGCCAAGTCAACTTGTCGGGCAGCCGACTACTGGTTCCGAGAAACCAGTAGGACAAGTTCAGGACACCAAATTCGTCACGCGCCTCTCGCAAAAATCCAGCCGACTCCGCCGTGCTGGCAAAGGGTGCGGAAGGAGCGTTGAAGATATCGAATCTGCGGGTCATGTCCTGAGTGAATCAGCATTGAACACTTCTTATCTTCATACACTAGCATAGGGGTCGAATACCGCAGTCATTTCACCCAGCAATTTCATGTTAAGGTGAATTACGTAGCGTCATATTTTGCATACAAATAAGGGCAGTTCTCGCTGCCCTCGACTGTTCGTAAGTAAATTGTTTCAGGCGGCGGCTTCAGCCGGCTCTTCCGATTTCTGGCTCGGACCTGAGTCAAGGCCACGCGCGTTGACATCGCGCTCGACGAACTCGATCACGGCCATCGGCGCCGAATCACCGTGGCGAAAACCCGCCTTCATGATGCGCAGATAGCCACCGCTGCGCGAGGCATAACGCTTGCCGAGGACATCGAAGAGCTTCTTCAATTGCGTCTCGTCGCGGAGCTGCGACATTGCCTGACGGCGGGCGTGGAGACCGCCCTTCTTGGCCAGGGTGATCAGTTTCTCGACGAACGGACGCAGGTCCTTCGCCTTGGGCAGCGTGGTGACGATCTGCTCATGCTTGATGAGTGCCGCCGACATGTTGGCAAACATCGCCTGACGATGTTCCGGCGTGCGGTTGAACCGGCGGCCGCTAAAACCATGACGCATAACCGTTCTCCTTCATTCCCGGCGCCGGCTTCATAAGCCCCGCCAGCGGGTTCTCAATAATGTTGCTCGTATTTCTTGGCGAGTTCTTCGATGTTCTCTGGCGGCCAGTTGGGCACTTCCATGCCAAGGTGCAAACCCATCTGGGCCAGAACTTCCTTGATCTCGTTCAAGGACTTCCGCCCGAAGTTGGGTGTGCGCAGCATTTCCGCTTCGGTCTTCTGGATGAGGTCGCCAATGTAAACGATATTGTCGTTCTTCAGGCAGTTGGCGGAACGCACCGACAATTCCAGTTCGTCGACCTTCTTCAGAAGAGCGGCGTTGAACTCGAGTTCCGGACGGGCCTCTTCGATCACCGCCTTCGAGGGTTCGGAGAAGTTGATGAACACCGAGAGCTGGTCTTGCAGGATGCGGGCGGCATAGGCGACCGCGTCCTCGGGGCTCACCGAGCCGTCGGTTTCGACCGACATAATGAGCTTGTCATAGTCGAGAATTTGGCCTTCGCGGGTGTTCTCGAACTTGAACGACACACGCTTCACCGGCGAATAGATCGAGTCAATCGGGATCAAACCGATCGGTGCATCCTCGGGGCGGTTGCGCTCGGCCGAGACATAGCCCTTGCCGGTGCTGACGGTAAATTCGATGCGGACCTCGGCACCTTCGTCCAGCGTGCAGATGACATGCTCGGGGTTGAGGACGTGAATGTCTCCCGTCGTCTGTATATCGGCGGCACGGACGACGCCCGGACCTTCCTTGCGCAGCATCAGGCGCTTCGGGCCTTCCGACTGCATCGAAATGGCGATTTCCTTGATGTTCAGGATCATGTCCGTCACATCTTCGCGCACGCCGGCGATCGAAGAAAACTCATGCAGCACGCCGTCGATGTGCACCGAGGTCACGGCGGCACCCTGCAGCGACGACAACAGGATGCGGCGCAGCGCGTTGCCGAGCGTGGTGCCGAAACCCCGTTCCAACGGCTCGGCCACGAATGTCGCCAGGCGGCGGCGGTCGCGGCCCAGTTGCACTTCGAGCTTCGAGGGGCGGATCAATTCCTGCCAGTTCTTCTGGTTCACATGCATCGCTTTTTTTCCTGTCGAAATTCCGGCTTCACCCCTGAGGCAAAACCAGTTTCAGCAATATAGTTCGGTCACGCCCGAAAATTGCGGGCTTGGCGGTTCGACTCAGACACGCCGCCGCTTTGGAGGACGGCAACCATTGTGCGGGATCGGAGTGACATCGCGGATCGATGTCACCTGCAGACCGCAAGCCTGAAGCGCACGGAGCGCCGACTCGCGGCCGGCACCTGGGCCTGAGACTTCGACCTCGACGGTGCGCATGCCATGTTCCATGGCGGCGCGGCCAACTTGTTCGGCAGCCACCTGAGCGGCGTAGGGTGTCGACTTCCGTGAACCCTTGAAGCCCAGCTTGCCGGACGATGCCCAGACGATGGTGTTGCCCTGAACATCGGTGATGGTGATCATCGTGTTGTTGAACGATGAGTTC
>JANPCS010000342.1:0-8736 GCA_031431065.1 Hyphomicrobiales bacterium
CAGGATGCTGCTGGCCGCGGGAGCCAGCCCTGATATCGAAAGCGCAAAAGAGGATGACAGCCCCACGGCCCTCCAATATGCCGCTGAAACTGGCAACGCCGAATTGGTCAAGTTGCTGCTCGCGGCCCACGTGGACGTCAACCACCAGAACGTCTGGGGCTGGAGTTCACTCCACCAGGCGGTCACGAATGACCGTCCGGAAATTGCGCGGCTGCTGATTGCCGCCGGAGCGGACGTAAATCTGACAAACAAGCTCGGCAACACACCGCTTTTCATGGCGCCCAATGACGCCTTGCGAAAACTCTTGATCGAAGCTGGAGCGAAGTGACGGCTTGGGAACATAGGAGTTGAAACCATGACACCGGCGGCGCGCGTGCTTCCGAGTTGCTTTATCGCGGTATGCTTGTCTGCCATGTCAAGCCCGGCATCTACCGCAAGCGAATTGACGGATGCCTTGAAGGCCAGGGATATCGTGCAAGTCCGCAGCCTCATCGCTGCAGGAGTCGATGTGAACGAAAAAGTCCAGGGCGATTTCCCGCTCAATATCGCAGCACTGTTTGGACCAGCCGAGTTCGTAAAGGTCCTGATTGCGGCGGGTGCCGACGTCGAGCGGTCAAATCGTGATGGCATGCGTCCGTTGCACAGTGCAGTCGTCGTCGCCCAAACCGAAATTGTGGCGCTATTGCTTCAAAGGGGAGCTGCGGTCAACGCCAAGGACAAGAGAGGCCGAACGCCGCTTTACAGCTTCGCCTGCACCACTGGCAAAGGCATCGACATCGCAAGGATGCACCTGGCTGCCGGTGCCGATCCCAAACTCGAAGACAATGAGTATCGCGAAACAGGCCTCAACTGCGCCGTGGAGAGCGGAAACCTTGAATTGGCCGAATTACTGATTTCAACGGGTATCGACGTCAATCATCGGAACGCCGACGGTTGGAGTGCGCTCCATTATGCAGCCCGCCACTTGCGTCACGACATTGCAAGAGTGCTGATAGCTGCTGGAGCGGATGTCAATTTGTCGAACAAGCGCGGAAAAACGCCGATTTTAGAGGCGCCCACTGACGCCGCTATGCGCCAGCTCTTAACCGAAGCCGGAGCAAATTGACCGCCCGGCCATGAAGGCGCGGTGCAGGCCGATCAACACTTGCCGATGCACCGTTATCAGGAAGTCAAGAACGACATCCGCTCTGGAAACGCTCTTGCAATCGCCTCGCGGTTAGCCGCAATCACGCCGCGTTCGGTGATGAGGCCGGTCACATATTTGGCCGGCGTCACATCGAAGGCATAATTCGCCACCTTCGAACCACGCGGCACGATCTCCACCGTCTCGATGCGGCCATCTTCAGTGCGGCCCGTCATGTGCGAGACTTCCGCACCGCTGCGTTCCTCGATGGGGATTTCCTTGATGCCGTCCACCACGTTGAAGTCGATGGTGGGCGATGGCAGCGCCACATAGAAGGGCACGCCAGTGTCATGCGCCGCCAGCGCCTTGAGATAGGTGCCGATCTTGTTGCAGACGTCGCCCCGCGCCGTGGTGCGGTCGGTGCCGACAATCGCCATGTCGACCTGGCCGTGCTGCATCAGGTGCCCGCCGGTATTGTCGGGGATCACCGTGTGCGGCACGCCATGATGCAGCAGTTCCCAGGCGGTGAGCGAGGCGCCCTGGTTGCGCGGCCTGGTTTCATCCACCCACACATGGATGGGGACACCAGCATCGTACGCGGTGTAAATGGGCGCCGTTGCCGTGCCCCAATCCACCGTTGCCAGCCAGCCGGCATTGCAATGGGTGAGAATGTTGATGGTTTCGCCCGGCTGCTTTTTCGCGGCGATGGCCTTGATGATCTCGAAACCGTTGCGGCCGATGGCCTGGTTGATCGCCACATCCTCGTCGGCAATCTCGGCAGCGCGCGTGTAGGCGATGGACGCGCGGGATGTGACTGAGGTGGGTGACAATACCTTCACCATCTCGTCCAGCGCCCATTTGAGATTGATCGCCGTCGGCCTGGTCTTGACCAAGCGATCATAAGCAGCACCAAGCGCAGCATCGCTTGCATCAAGTCGCATCGCCAGCGCCATGCCATAGGCGGCTGTCACCCCAATCAATGGCGCGCCGCGCACCAGCATGTCCTTGATCGCTACTGCGGCATCGTCCGCCGAGCGCAAAGTAACCGTCTCGAACAGATGCGGGAATTTCGTCTGGTCGATGATATCGACGGCCCAGCCATCTTGATTGAGCCAGATGGTGCGGTAATGACGGCCATTCACGTTCATAAAGGCAGCTCCTTCGCAGCCACCACAGTGAATGATCCGCCGCTGACAATCAACTGCGTGCTTCTAGTCGCCGTCTGTCTTCGCCCCGCGCGCCACGATCTTGAGAGTGCCATCGGCAAGCGGCCGCTGCAGCTTCAGCGCTTCTGCCGTGGGTGCCGTCAGCCATTGCTCGATCTCGTCTGGTGTGTTGAGGATGACCGGCATCGCCTTGGGGTGAATGGCGGCGACTTCCTTGTTGGGTTCGGTGGTGAGGAAGGCGAAGAGGTCGTTCACCGTCTCGCCCTCCTTCACCTTGCGCACCGATGTCCAGCGCGTCCAGATGCCGGCAAACATGACGAGCGGCCGCTCGTCGCTCAAGGCAAACCACACAGTCGGCCGCGAGCCGTCAGCCAGCACTTAATTTTCCGGAGAAGCTGGTGAAGGGCACCACGCAGCGCCACTCCACCCCAAGCCAGCGCCGCCAGTGCGGTGACGCGGTATTGCGCACATTGGTGATGCCGGGATCGCTCTTGCGGCCCTTGAGCGCGAACACCGGCGACGGCATGCCCCAACGCGCCATGGCGAGTTGACGGCCTTGCGGGCTGTTGCGCACGATGGGTGCGGAATAGTCGGGAAAGATGCCGGGCAGCAGCGGCATATTGCCGGTCTGGCCGAGCATGGCCCGCGTCATTTGAAGGATCGCCGCCGGGCCCTTGCTGAGACTGTAGAGATTGCACATGGGCCGCAATCTGCCTCACGCTGGAGCGTCGCGCCAGCCGAAATCAATCACCGGCAAGGCGATCCCGGCGACAAGCAAATCGATCATGCTGGTGGCCACGTCTTCCTTGCTGCCGGCATGTTATAGTGCGACATGGCCTCGATACCGGGCAACTGCGCCAACTTGCGCATCGAGAGCCAGGCCAGTCACAACTTGCGCCGAAGGTACTTGCACCTGAAGGATCGTCAAATGTCTGTTTCCCCGCCGCCCGGTTCGGCCGCGATGAAAGCCTGGATCGCCCAAGCCTATGGCGATCCCTCGGTACTCGCCCTTGTGGACCGGGCAAAGCCGGTGGCCGGGGATGGCGAAGTGTTGATCCGCATCCATGCCACCACGGTCTCCTCGGGCGATAGCCGGGTGCGGGCCTTGCGGCTGCCGAGAGGCTTCGGTCCGTTCGGCCGCCTTGCCCTGGGCTTGCGGCGCCCGCGCAACGAGATTCTTGGCACTGACCTGGCGGGCGTGATCGAGGCAGTGGGCAAGGACGTCACCTCTTACCGGCCAGGCGACGCGGTGATAGCCTTTCCCGGCAGCGCCATGGGCTGCCACGCCCAATACCGGGTGATGCCAGCCACTGGCCGGATCGCGCCGAAACCCTCGAACCTTGCAGCCGAAGAAGCGGTGAGTCTGCTGTTCGGCGGCACCACGGCCTTGCATTTCCTGCGCAAATCCGGATTGAAGGCCGGTGAAAGCCTGCTGGTCATCGGCGCCTCGGGGGCGGTTGGCAGCGCCATGGTGCAGTTGGCCCGGCACATGGGAGCCACAGTCACCGGCGTCACCAGCACGCCAAATCTCGATCTCGTCCGCTCGCTTGGCGCCAACGATGTCATCGACTACCGCATTGATGATGTGACGCGGCAGCAGCGGACCTGGGATGTCATTGCCGATACGGTCGGCGCCAGCAAATTTGCCAGCTGCCTTGCAATTCTTGGCGAGCATGGCCGCTATCTCTCGATCGCCGGTGACTTGTTCGACATGCTGAAGCGCCGGAACGGCACAAGGCGCTCGATTGCCGGGCCCGCTGAAGAGCGTTCCAAAGACGTGTTGCAACTCTCGCATCTGGCGGCGGCCGGTGTCCTGAAGCCGGTTGTTGATCGCATCTTCAGCTTCGCTGAAATGCGCGAGGCCCACACGCTGGTTGACGGCGGCCGCAAGCGCGGCAGCGCCGTGGTTCGGGTTAGTTAGCGATAACCAACCCGGTTCGGGCCGGCTGCCCTGATGAATCACATAGCGCCAGCGGCCGCCGTTCTTGCCGATAAAGAGTGCCGCATCAGCGCGCCGCGGATCTCGAAAGTGCGTCCATTAGGCCATGTGCGTTCGAAACGTGTGGCCGGCGCTTGCGCACCAGTTCCATCTTCGCCGCGCCGGGTTGTCGAACACTGTGCGGGTGGCTCGCCAGTTAGTCAAACATCTCGAAGTCGCAATGTGAAGTGGCTGCTTCTCCGCCGCCAAGGTCCGAAGAAAAACGCAGCCTGCCCGCCAACCCATCAAGCGTCAGCGACCTGGTGGGCGCGGCCGTATCCACCTGCAAATTCTCCGGCACAATCCCCGACAGACCATCGGCGAAACTGCCGAGCGCCTCCAGCGACTGGCGAATGAGATCGGGATTCTGCATGCCGAAGACGGCGCGCTCATCGCTCGAAGTGGTTGCACTCGTCATGTGTTCGACCGCCTGCTCGACGGCATTGAGGGACGCCGCCAGCATACGCAGCTCAACACCGAACTGAGCAATGACCTCCGATAGCGGCATCAGGTGCAAGTGGGATTGAGCAGCGGGCATTTTGCGTCGTCCTCGGTTGCGGTGAACTTAAAATAACTCGAGGTCGCCACCGGCCGAAGCCTGCGCCGGAACCGTTGCGATGACGGCTGCAACATCTTCACCCTTGGCCATCAGCATTTGCCGTGCCCGGCCGGTGGCCGGCCAGAACTGAACCCGCCGCCCGATCTCGCCGCCGAGGCTGGTCCCGGTCAGGGCGATGCCCTCGCGGCCCAGGAACTCCCTGGCGAATCGGGCGTTGGAAGAGCCGATGTCACTGAGGCCTCGCATCATCTGGGCGCCGCCGAACAGTTTTGCCTGAAGCTTGTCGCGGCTGGCGCCCAGTTTCAGCAGACCATTGATCAGCAACTCCATCAGGTGAACGCCATAGCGTTCGGCTCCACTGGCTTCGCCCGGCAGGAGAAAGTGATTCATGCCTCCGACGCGTGCCACGGGATCGTGAATGCAAGCGGCGACACAGGAGCCAAGCAACGTGGTGATCACTTCGTTCGCTTCGCCGCTCACCCGGTACTCACCCTGCACGATATTGTGTCTTGTATTGACGGAAGCCACTGGCATCAGACGAGTTTGCCCACCACCGCCTCGACGCAGGTTCTGAGGCTGGCGACGGTGAAAGGTTTCGGAAGATAATTGTTGAGGCCGAACTTGCGGCCTTCATCGATCAACGTCTTGTCGCCGCGTCCGGTGACGAGGATGAATCCCACTTGCCGGGTCGGTGCATACTCCCTCAAGGCCTTCAACAGTTGCAGCCCATCGAGCTTTGGCATGTTGAAGTCCGAAAGCACCATGTGGCAGGGGTTGGCCATCATCGACTTGAGGGCCTGCTCGCCATCGCCGGCGAGTATCACATTGGTGATGCCGATCTGGTTCAGGCCGTCGCAGACGAGCATGCGGCTGACCGAGGTATCGTCGACAACCAGGACTTTGAGATGTTTGGCAAACGGCATGGAAAATTCCTTCAGCTTGTCGCGGCGGTGAGCGTGACGATTTCGGATCCGATGCGCTCGAGTGCCAATTGGGTTTCGACGGTGCCCAATTCGTGGGCGGCTTTCGGCATGCCATAGACGACGCAACTCGATTGATTCTGGCCGATGGTGCGGGCCCCGGCCTGGCGCATTGCCGCAAGCCCCGCAGCGCCGTCGCGCCCCATGCCGGTGAGGATGACGCCGACCGCCTTGCCGCGCGCCACTTTTGCCACCGAATTGAACAGCACGTCGACCGATCGACGGTGGCCGTTGACCAAGTCACCGCGCCGGAGAAAGCAGGTGAAGGCCTCCTTGCCGGAAACTTCCAGGTGCTCCTCGCCGCCGGGTGCGAGATAGATGTGGCCGGGTTTCAATGGCGCGCCATGCGTGGCTTCTAAGACCCGTGGCGCGCACATGCGGTCCAGGCGGTTTGCCAGGCTCAGTGTGAATTGGGCCGGCATGTGCTGGGTGATGACGGTGGGGGCGCAATTGGCCGGCAGTTGGGTCAAGACCTTGATCAACGCCTCCACCCCGCCGGTCGATGAGCCGATGGCGACGATGCGGCCGCCGGGCTTGAAATTCCCCAGCGATCTTGCCTGCCGCAAGTCCGCCGCCAGCGCGCTGACGCCAGTCCGCGGCTTGGTGATGGCGTTGGCCGCTATTTTTACTTTGCCGGCAAGTTCGTCGAAACTGTTCCGGCTCGCCGCGCTCGGCTTTACCACGCAGTCGATGGCGCCGATCTCCAGGGCTTGGATGGCCGTGTCGCTGCCGCGCGCCGTGAGCGTCGATACCATGACCACCGGCATTGGCCGCAGACGCATGACCTTTGAGAGAAATTCGAGCCCATCCATGTTGGGCATCTCGACGTCGAGGGTCATGACATCGGGATTTAACTTTTTGATTGCGTCCCGGGCCTCGGCGGCATCGCACGCGGTACCGACCACTTCGATGTCGCGGTCGCGGCGCAGGAACTCGCAGACCAGGTGGCGCATGGTTGCCGAGTCGTCGACCACCAATACCCGGACCGGACTCACGTCGAAGCTCCCTTCGCATTGCGATTAGTAGTGGTCGCTTCAAGTTTCAGGTGCGCCAGCGCCGGACCGATGACGCGCTCCGAATGGCCCACATAGAGGCATCCGCCTGGGGCAATAAGCGGCTGCATCTGGTTCCATATGCGCGACTGGGTTGGCTCGTCGAAATAGATCACGACATTCCTGCAGAAGATCGCGTCGAAGGGGCCGCGCATCGGCCACTTTCCCATGAGATTGAGTTCGCGAAACGAAACCAGGCCGCGCACGGCGGTGTCGAGACGGTGTTGTGTTCCGCCACTGCCCTCCACGTCCTCCATCCAGGCGCGCCGCGCCTCTGGCGGCACGCAGTCGGTCTCCTCGGCCGGATAGATGGCGGCGCGAGCGGTATCGAGCACGTGCGGATTGATATCCGACGATAGAATCCTGATGTCGAAAGACCGCGCATCCGGGGCCAGCGCCAGGATGGTCAGCGCGATCGAATAAGGTTCCTGGCCGCTGGAGCACCCAGCCGACCAGATGCGAATGCTCTTGCCACCCCGGGCTGCCTTGATCAGCGGCGGCAGCAAATTGTTTTTCAAGTGATTGAAATGATGCGGCTCACGGAAGAACCGCGTGACATTGGTGGTCAATGCCGAGAGCATCAGAGCTTTTTCGCCCGCACCGGCCGTGCTGCCGATCAGCGTGCAGTAGTCGCGAAAGTTTTCGAGACCGAGGGCCCGCAGCCGCTTGGCGATACGCGAGTAAACCAGCGTCGCCTTGGACTGCGGCAGATGGATTCCAGATTCATCGTAAAGGGTTCGGGCGATCACCACGAAATCCTCATTGGTGAAGGCGAATTCTCCGCCAGTCCCGGCCGGCTCGGCGGCTGGACTGCGTCTTGCGGCAACGCTCATGCCGCCTCCCTCTCGACGGCCGGCAGGACGTTATCTAGGGCGATGATGCTGATCATGCGGCCGTCGATGGCGATAACTCCGCGCACGAAGGTTTTGGCGATGGCCGACGCGACATCCGGTGTTGGCTGAATGGCTTTTTCGTTCGCCGACAGAATGTCGGACACGGCATCGACCAGCAATCCGGCAACCTGCTCGCCGATCTGGGTGACGATGATGACATGCCGCGCCGACGGTTCGGTGGACGGGAGTCCGAAGCGGCAGGCCAGATCGACGATCGGCAGTACCGCGCCGCGCAGGTTGATGACGCCACGCACAAAGCGTGGCGCATGTGGAATGGCGGTGGCAGGCGTCCAGCCCCCGATTTCGCGAACCGACATGATGTCGATGCAGTATTCCTGGGCGCCGATGCGGAACGCCACCAGTTCCTTGCCTCTGTCTGCTTCGTTCGTAAGATGGTCGGTCATGCCGGTCAACTCGCCTTTGCCATATGTTGTTCCGCGGCAATTCCATCGGTCAGCCGGTCGCTGACCAGCGCATCGACATCGAGGATCATCGCGACGCGGCCGTCGCCGAGGATGGTTACCGCGGCGATCCCCTTGACCGGACCGTAGTTGGTCTCGAGACTCTTGATCACCACTTGCCGCTGGTCCTGGATATAATCCACCAGTAGCGCGCTGCGGTTGCGGTTTTCCGTCTCGACCAGGACCGCTACGCCGGAGCGTGGTATGTCCGATGGCGGACGCACGCCAAGTTCGACGCCGGCGTCAATCAACGGTACGAAACTGTCGCGCACCCGCATCACATAGGCGCCATTGCCCATGCTGTGGACGCTCGATGGTTCGGGCCGCAGCGTCTCGACGATGGCGGTGAGTGGGATCACGAAAGTATGGTTGGCGATCGACACCACGATGCCATCGAGCACGGCGAGCGTCAGCGGCAGGCTCATCGAAAAGGTCGAACCCTGGCGCGGCGTCGACGATATGGTGATGCGCCCGCCCAGCGCCTGGATCGAGCGCTTGACCACGTCCATGCCGACGCCGCGGCC
>JANPCS010000343.1:0-1956 GCA_031431065.1 Hyphomicrobiales bacterium
CGCCTCGATGGCACTTTCCCCGACGAGGTGGCACCGCTGGTGGGTGAATTCAACGATGTTCTCGATCAGCGCAACACCTCGCTGGAACGGGCCCGGCGGCGGGCGGGCGACCTGGCGCATGGCCTCAAGACGCCTCTGACAGTCCTTTCGTCGGTCGCCCGTGATCTCAGGAAGTCCGGACTGAGCCGGCAGGCCGACGATATCGAAGAACAATCGGACGCCATGCTGCGGCACGTCGAACGGGCCTTGGCCCGGGCCAGACTGTCAGCCGGGCGCGGCCATGCCGCAACGCCATTGCGCCCGGTGGTTGACCGCGTTGTAGCGGCGATCTCACGGCTTCCCGGCGCGGACGATCTCAGCTTCGATGTCGAGGTGGAGAACGACATGACCATGCCGATCGAGCAGGGCGACCTGACCGAGCTCCTCGGCAATCTGATCGACAACGCGAGGAAGTGGGCGAAGACGCAGGTGAAGCTTCACTATGCTCCGCCTCTCCTGGTGATCGAGGATGATGGCCCGGGCGTTCCCGATGGCGATCTCGAGCGCATCTCGGAACGCGGCCGCAGGCTCGACGAAACCAAGCAGGGCTCGGGCCTCGGCCTGTCGATCGTCGAGGACATCGCCGATCTCTATGGCCTGAGCATCACCTATGGCCGCTCCGAACTCGGCGGATTGAGGGTTGAAATCCGCGTCTGAGGCACGCGCTGTGGTTACGGCCGCATGCTAAGCCGGAGCCGTCCTGACGCATTGCGACCTAAAGCGCGCCGAGCTGGCTCAGGGCAAGCCTAATTTCCTCAACTGCTTCGGCTGACAGCGGCGTCTGAGGCGCAAGCGGCTTGCCGACGGCGTAGCCCTGCAGTTCAAGTCCCCCCTTGATGCAGGCGGCAAGGTTGTGTTTCGTAAATACCTCGTTAATGGTCCACAGGCGCCTCTGCAAGTCCATCGCCGAAATCCAGTCACCCCGGCTGCAAAGCGTGTACAATTCCACGCTCTATCGCGGCACAAGGCAGGCTGGGCCAGCCATCCATCCCTTGCCGCCGATCATCATCACGCAGGCGGGAATGTGCGCGGAGGCGGCAAACACCTCCATCCTGCCTTCGACCCGGTTGATGATCGACAGCAAGCGGCCGGTATTGTTTGACGCATCCTTGATGTAACGGATGTTCTCGATGTGACTCAAACGCTCGATTGCCGCCAGTGACAGATCCGTGCGCTGAAAATTCGGATTGGTGTAGAGCACCACGGGCAGCGTCACCGCTTCGGCAATCGACTTGAAATAGGAGACCACCCCATCATCGGAAACCGGGAAATAAGCCTCCAGAATGGCAAGAATGCCATCGCAGCCGAGGTCTTGCATTTCCTGTGCCTGGAAGACCGCATCGGCTACCGTTGTCGCGGCCACACCGGCGACGACGGGCACGCGGCCGCGCACGGCAGTGATGACAGTTTCCACAACACGCCGCCGCTGTGTCCAGTTGAGATATGCGAATT
The DNA here is from genome assembly GCA_031431065.1 of Hyphomicrobiales bacterium. Classification (GTDB taxonomy): domain Bacteria; phylum Pseudomonadota; class Alphaproteobacteria; order Rhizobiales; family Aestuariivirgaceae; genus Aestuariivirga. Next base: position 1,492 of record JANPCS010000343.1, read on the forward strand.
CGCCTGTCGACCCCAGAGGTGTCAATCCGTGCACCCCCGCCGCGATCAGGTCGCCGCAAAGCCGGGCAAGCACGTCTTCAATGATCTCGCCGGAAGAGGACACAGGCGAGACAAGATACAGGAAAACGCCATGCAATGATGCTGCGGCCATCGGGAGCCTCCATTCGGGCCGGGGCATCCTGTTTAGCCGGCCACTCATATTTGGCCACACTTGGCTGGTTCACTCAAGTGGCCGGCTGCTGGGTCCGGAGCTTGGCCCGCCTCCGCTGGTAAACCCGTCCGGCTTGCATTTCCCGCCCGATTTTGCTTATACCTCACCTCATAAAGCCGCCTGGCCTGTAAAGGGCATGCCATGGCGGCTTTCTATCGCTTTGAAAGGATTAAGCAAAATGCCCAAGATGAAGACCAAGTCGTCGGCCAAGAAGCGCTTCAAGGTCACCGCCACCGGCAAGATCAAGGCGGGTG
>JANPCS010000344.1:0-4021 GCA_031431065.1 Hyphomicrobiales bacterium
GCGGCGGCTCAATTCCCTGCTCGGCAAGATGCTGCGCATCAATCCTCTTGCCTCAGGCGGCAAGTCCTATCAGATTCCGCCGGACAATCCCTTCGTGGGCCGGGCGGGCCGAGATGAAATTTATTCCTATGGCCTGCGCAATCCCTATCGCTTCTCGCTTGACCGCGGCCTCATCGCCATTGGCGATGTCGGCCAGCAGGAACAAGAGGAAGTCGATATCCTGAAAGTGGCCGATGCCAAGGGCGTCAATTTCGGCTGGCCGGAATTCGAGGGCGATCTTCCCCATGATGCGGACTTGCCGGGTCCGGGCCCCGCGGTGTTTCCGATCGACACCTATTCGCATGCCAAGGGTTGCGCCGTGATCGGCGGTGTCATCGTCAGCGATCCGCAACTGCCGGAACTCAAGAACCGCTATCTCTATGGCGATTTCTGCAGCGGCAAGCTGCGGAGCTTCAGGCCCGATGTGGCGGCCCAGGAGGCGAGGGACGACGCGCCATTAGGCCTCATCATTCCCGGCCTCACCTCTTTTGGACAGGGCAGCGATGGCCAGGTCTACATGACGAACAGCACGACGCTTTACCGGCTGGAGCCGTGAGCGTGGCCGCCTCGGACCTCAAGCGGGCTTACATCGCCGCGGCGATTTCGTTTGCCAGATCGGCTGGAGTCTTGCCCGAAGCGGCGAGGCTGGCCGAGAGATCGGGACTGGTGGCGATCAGCTTGTCGTTCACCTTGGCAATGATTGCGGCGCTCAGCGGCTTGTTGGCGGCGGCGGCCAAAGCAGCGGCAACCTGTTCCGCGGTTGGCGGCGTGGCGCCCTCCACCGGATTGAGATAGCTGTTGAGCAGGCTGGCATAGACCTTCGCAACCTTGCCGATGGCCGTGTTGGGCGAGGCCTTGGCAAGTGCCCTGGGCGAGGCGTGGAGGAAGCCATTGAGCTTGCCGTAGGTTGAAGCTCCCTTGCTCGTTGCCTTCACCGTCGTGACTTTGGTCTGGCCCGGATTTGTCTTCGTGGAGCTGTGGCCTTGACCGGAATTACCCTTGCCGTTGCCGCCCGAGTTGCCATTGCCGCCGCCGTTGCCGCCACCCTTGCCACCCTTTTCCGCGAGAGCGGGTGCACCCGCCAGCGCGAGGCCGAGAAGTACGGCAGCTGACAGCCTGGCAAGGCCACCGAAGTTAACTGTCTTCATGCGATGCAACTCCTTCAATTGACAAAGGATCTGTCGTTAGGGAGCCATCATTCAGCAAGCCTGATGACAGAATGCCTACAAAAAGGGGTGCAATTTGAACAATCGCTACAGGTATTGCCGCGTTACGTTAATGGCAGGGCAGGCGCGCTCCGCCCTGCCTCAGTTCCAGGCGACCTTGGCGATCTCGTAGGACTTGCCGCCGCCCGGGGTGTTGACCTCAACCGAGTCACCCAATTTCTTGCCGATGATGGCGCGGGCCATGGGCGAGGCAACCGAGATCTTGCCCTTCTTCACGTCGGCTTCGAATTCACCGACGATCTGGTAGGAGGTCTTGCCATCGGTTTCCTCATCGATCAGGGTCACCCTGGCACCGAACATGACGGTGTCGCCCGACAGCTTGGTGATATCGATGATTTCGGCGCGCGACAGCTTGTCCTCAAGCTCGGCGACGCGGGCCTCGGCCCAGCCCTGCTGCTCCTTGGCGGCGTGGTACTCGGCATTTTCCGAAAGGTCGCCGTGGCTGCGGGCTTCCTCGATCGCCTTGATGATGCGCGGGCGCTCCACGGATTTGAGGTGCTTCACCTCTTCCATCATGGTGGCGTGGCCTTCGGCAGTCATTGGCACTTTTTCCATCGGTCTCGTCCAGTAATGTCCAGTTCTTTGCAACCTTCCAGCCTGACCGGCCGAAGATCAACGCTTGTCCGTGGTGCGGAAAAACGGCGCCCGGCCATGCGGAAATACACATGAGGCCGGGCAAGAAGACAAGATGGCGCAAATCGGCCCAAATTTCAAGAGGCAGCGGCGCCGGCCCCGAAAACCTCGGAAATCTGGGCCGCCAGTATGTCGGTCATCGGCTGGCGGGGATCGCGGGCCTTCAGCATCAGATAGCTTGCATCGGGCAGCGCCGGCAGCTCCTCGCCGTCGCGGACGGCCCGAAGCCCGGCAGGCATGGACCAGACCGCCATGGACGCCGCAACCGCCAGCCCCGCCGCGACTGCCGCGAATTGCCCGGTGGTGGTGCTGGCGGAATTCACAATCCTGAACTTCCTGCCCGCCTGCTCAAGGGTGCGGGTGGCGATGCCGCGCGACAGGCATTCGGACAGCCAGGGTGGCCGCCAGGGACAATCGGCTGGCGACACGGCCAGCGGCAGCGGATCGCGCAGTGGCTGGCCATGATCGTCCGAGGTGATCCAGCGCATGGGCTGGCGCCAGATTTCGGTGGCTGGCCACTGCCGCGGTTCCAGGCCGCGATCCAGGATAACCAGATCATGGTCGCCCGCCTTGAACTGCACAGCCAAAACGCAGGATCCGGCGCTCACGACCTGAACCTCGACGGACGGCGCCTGCTCGGCAAAGCGTTCCAGGATGCGCGGGAGATAGCGTTCCGCCACTTCCTCCGGGATCCCCAGGCGGACAGTGCCATGAACGGGTGCGGCCCGGATCGACCTCAGGATATCGTCATTGAGTTCGAGGATTTCGCGGGCACGGCCCAGCAGATACAGTCCTTCGGGCGTCAGTTCGATGCTGCCACCCTTGCCGCGGTCGAGCAGCAGCTGGCCCAGCACCGCTTCGAGCCGCTGCATCTGCAGCGAGATCGCCGATTGGGTGCGGCCCACCCGGTCGGCGGCGCGCGTGAAGCTTTTTTCCTCGGCGATGACGACGAAGCTGCGCAGCAGGTCGAGGTCCAGTCCAACGGGAAAGCCCATGGGTCATGAGGATCACTCATCAGCGCGATTTAAGCAACTCGTTTCCCTTTGCGAGGCCAGCGGATCATTGTCGGGACATCAACCAAGGAGACCCGCAAATGACCAAGCTGCTGAGCACCACAACCACCAATTCCATCAGCCTCAACGCAACACTGCACGGCGTCATGGCCGCTGCCGTCGCGCTCGGCCGGGGCCTGTTGACAATTCTGAACAGCAACGGCAGCGACCGACTGCCGGACCGCCTGCGCTATGATATCGGGATGCTTGATCTCAACCCGGATTGCCAGCCCCTGCCGTCGCGGTCCGGCACACAGCGCCCGACCATGGGACACTTCCGGTCGATCTGAATTGTAACCATCATCCCAACAGGAGAAAGACCATGCGCAAATATGTCATCGAACGTTCGCTGCCCAGCGTAGGCCAGCTTGATGCCGTGCAATTGTGCGGGGCGGCGGCCAAGTCTAACGCCGCGCTGGCGGAGATCGGCAAAGACATCCAGTGGGTCGAATCCTACGTCACCGCCGACCAACGCGAGGGCACTTGATATCAATTTTGAAAAATGATATCAAGTGTCTGGTCACAGGACAGGAGATCATGGCCGCCGTCGTCATCCGCAATCTTCCCGAAGCCACCCACCGCGCGCTGAAAGCCCGGGCGAAGGCGCATGGCCGCACGACCGAGGCCGAGATCAGGGACATCCTGGAAGCGGCAATGAAGTCCCGGAGCGATGTAGGACTGGGCGACAAGCTTGCCGCCATTGGCCACAAACTTGGTGGTGCCGATCTCGACATCACGCGATCCAAGGAGCCGATTGATCCAGCCGTATTCGAATGATCATTCTCGATACGAATGTCATTTCGGAAGCCTTGAACTCCCCGTGTGACCCGAAAGTCATTGACTGGCTTAACCGGAAGCCGGACGCATTGCTGTTCACGACCGCGATCACCATGACAGAACTGCTCACAGGCGCTCGGCTGATTCCGGCGGGGCGGCGAAGAAGCGAGCTTGAGCAGGCGATTGAACATATGGTGATGCCACTGTTTGAAAGCAATGCGTCCGGCTTCCGGTTAAGCCAGTCAATGACTTTCGGGTCACACGGGGAGTTCAAGGCTTCCGAAATGACATTCG
>JANPCS010000345.1:0-1911 GCA_031431065.1 Hyphomicrobiales bacterium
AGCTTCTGGCCGGCGGTATTCGCAGGCCGGGCAATGATGGCATAAATCTCGCAAACCCTGACCTCGCCCTCCTTGCTGCCTTCGGCGCTGGCGAACCGCAACGTCGTCACCTTCACGCCGTCTTTGGTTTCCTCCGAGATCACCGTCGTGACCTTCGGCACGCCCTTCGCGTAGGGGGCGAAGAGGTCGTCCCTCTCCAGCGCCGGCGCCGACGCGGCAGCCGCACATTTCACGAGGAAAAACAGAATCCCAACGGAAACTACTGCATTACGAATGGCTGGTCTCAGGGTTGTCTCCTGCAAACTACTGTCTCGAAAGAATGTCGTGAAGAGAAGTCTTCGTGTTGCGTTAGTCATCACTATTGGCTGTTCTCCTGTTATTGATTGAATGTCTGAGTGAAATGGGTGTTCAGGGGTTGTCGCGCGAAGTTTTCGGCGGGTTCCGCCTGCTCAATAGTCCGCCACCGAACCATCCGGATTTTTCTGGCCGGGCCATTTGAACTTCATCGGACCAATCTTCGCGAGCGCCGCTTCGTCGACCTCGACGCCCAGCCCCGGTCCCTGTGGCAGCGAGGCGTTGCCATTCTTGTCCACCTCCCAGCTTTTCTTGAGCGTGCCGCCGCAGTCATTGGCGTAGTATTCGTGAATGAGAAACAGCGGGATGGACGCCGTGACATGAAAGCTCGCCGCGATGCCGAGGAACGACGCAATCGAATGAGGCGCGAGCGGCACCGTGTAAGTCTCCGCCAGCACCGCCACCTTTTTCATCTGCGTGATGCCGCCGCCATGCGCGCAATCGTGCTGGATGATGTCGATGCAGCGCTCCTGCAAATACGGGATCACCTCCCAGATCGTCCGGTCACGCTCGCCCGAAGCCAGCGGCACTTTGACGGACTGCTTGATGCGCTTGAACACTTCGATGTTTCCCGGCACCGCCGGTTCCTCGATCCACAACACGTCGTAAGGCTCGATGGCATTGGCGAACTGGATCAAGATTGGCGGCGGCAGACAGCTATGCGCGTCAAACATCACCGCGCCGTCCTTGCCCACCCGTTCCCGCGCTTCCTTGACCGCCCGCACCAGCGGCTCAATGTCGGCGGGATTGCCGGACGCAGGACGAGGTCCACCAGCGGGAACCTTGTAAGCCTTGGGCGTGGGATAAACGCGGATCCTGTCGCGCGTCGGGCCACCCATCAGCCGATAAACCGGCACGCCATGCAGTTTGCCGGTGATGTCCCACAGGGCCATGTCGATGCCCGCAATGGTGTGCAGCATGAACGCGCCGCCGCGAAAATCCCGGTGTGCGCGATACAATTTCTGCCAGAGATGCTCGATGCGCGTTGGGTTCTCGCCGTCGAGCAGTTCAAACATCGACTGCATGAGCGGCCCCGCGACCGTCGGCGGCAATTGCGAAATCTCGCCCCAGCCGAAAACCTGCTGGTTGGTTTCGATTTTCAACAGCGTCTTGTTGCCGACAGGGTAGGACTTGAAGCCGGTGATCTTGATCGACGACGCGCGGTCGCCAACATTCGCCGCAGGGTTGTCGGCCCCTGACACTTCGTTCAACAGCAGCATGCCGGCCGCAGCCGCACCGGCCGATGCGAGCAGATCGCGGCGGCTCATGCCCTGCCGTTTGGGTTGTTCGTTCATCATTGCGGTGACTCCTGAGTGAAGGATGGTTGGTTTCATGGGCCAAGGATTGAGAGGGAAGAAAATCAGCGCGTGAGGAGGTCGGAAATCTCTGCGTCCCACGAGAGGCTCGCTGCTTTTTCCAAATTGCCGTCGGTGGTGATTCGGTAGCCCGTGAGGGTCGCCCCATTGTAGGCGGAAACGAGGAGATACTTGCCGTCTGGAGACAGCGCCAGCCCCCACGGAATCTTGTCGGCCGGTGTCAGCCCGAGCAACTCGGCCT
>JANPCS010000346.1:0-2573 GCA_031431065.1 Hyphomicrobiales bacterium
GCACGGCCAGACCAAAAAGATGTGTGCATGCATTAGCCCCACAAGGGGGAGGGGCTAAACTGGATTAGGTGAGGACTTACACTCTCACCCCGAATATCGCCGAACCGACGCGCACATGCGTGGCACCGCAGACGATCGCCGTGGCGTAATCGCCACTCATGCCCATGCTCAGGGACTTGAGGCCGTTGCGGCGGGCGATCTCCGCCAACATGGCGAAATGCGGTTTCGGGTCCTCGTCAGCGGGCGGAATGCACATCAGGCCTTCGATCTCGAGGCCGTGGGCTGAACGGCACATTGCGATGAAGGCATCCGCCTCGGCTGGGTCGACGCCTGCCTTCTGCGGCTCGCGGCCGGTGTTCACCTGGACGAAGAGTTTCAGCGCTTTGCCCTGTTCCTGCATTTCCCGGGCGATGGCATCGGCGATTTTCGGGCGGTCAATAGTGTGGATGGCATCAAACAGCATGACGGCATCAGCCGCCTTGTTGGATTGCAGCGGCCCGATCAGATGCAACTCAACATCGGGCCAGCGCATTTTGAGGGCCGGCCACTTGCCCTTGGCCTCCTGAATCCGGTTTTCGCCAAACACCCGTTGACCGGCCTCGATGACGGCCACGATATCGGAGGCCTCGAAAGTCTTGCTGACGGCAACAAGTGCGATGCCGGATGGATCGCGGCCCGCTTGTCTGGTGGCGTCGCCAATGCCGGTCAGCACATTCGTCAATCCCTCGTGAACCATCTTCAAAACTCCTGCCTTCATGCTCGATTAGGCCAAGCTTGCAGGCGATTTCAAGGACTGGTACTGGCTGCCACCCAGAAACCCCGGTTCCGACAGGATTTGAAGCCCTTGAGCATCGAACGTTACAACCCGCGCGACGCCGAACCGCGCTGGCAGCAGCAATGGACATCGAACCGCAGCTTCGAGGCGGTGGAAGATACGTCGCGCCCGAAATACTACGTGCTCGAGATGTTCCCCTATCCATCGGGGCGCATTCACATGGGCCATGTGCGGAACTACACGATGGGCGACGTCATCGCCCGCTTCCGCCGGGCGCTTGGCTATAACGTGCTGCATCCGATGGGTTGGGACGCTTTCGGGATGCCCGCTGAAAACGCCGCCATCGAGCGCGGCGTGCATCCAAAGTCATGGACTTACGAAAACATCGCGACGATGAAACGGCAACTAAAATCGATGGGCCTGGCCATCGACTGGAGCCGCGAGATCGCCACCTGCGATCCGAGCTACTACGCCCATGAACAGGCGATGTTCAACGACTTCCTCAAGGCGGGCCTCGTCGAGCGCAAGGTGTCGATGGTCAACTGGGACCCGGTCGACATGACGGTGCTGGCCAACGAGCAGGTGATTGACGGGCGCGGCTGGCGCTCCGGCGCCTTGGTCGAAAAGCGCGAGCTGGCGCAGTGGTTTCTCAAGATCACGGCCTATTCCGATGAGTTGCTGACGGCTCTCGATGGCTTGACGCGCTGGCCGGAAAAAGTCCGGCTGATGCAGAAGAACTGGATCGGCCGTTCGGAGGGATTACGGTTTTCCTTCGAGCTCGAAGATGCCGCCGGCAATCTGCTGCACGAACGCCTGATGGTCTACACGACCCGCCACGACACAATTTTCGGCGCCAGTTTCTGCGCCATTTCGGCCGATCATGAACTGGCCAGGCGGCTGTCGGAAACCGATGAAGGCCTGGCCCAGTTCCGCCGCGAGGTGGCGGCACTTGGCACATCGGAAGAGACCATCGAGCGCGCCGAGAAGAAGGGCTATGCGCTTGGATTGTTCGCCCGTCACCCGTTCGATCCAAACCTGAGACTGCCGGTCTACGCCGCGAACTTCGTGCTCATGGGCTATGGCGAGGGCGCCATTTTCGGCTGCCCGGCGCATGACCAGCGCGACCTCGACTTTGCCCGCAAGTATGATTTGCCGGTTATTCCGGTTGTCGCGCCGAAGAGCAGCGATGCCGCGACTTTCACGGTCGGCGACGAGGCTTATCTGGAGAAGGAGGGCGACAACACCGTCCTCATCAACTCCGCATTCCTTGATGGCATGAGTGTGCCGGATGCCAAGGCCGAGATCGCCAGGCGCATGGAAGCCATGGGCATCGGCGAGCGCAAGGTGAACTTCCGCCTGCGCGACTGGGGCGTGTCGCGCCAGCGCTATTGGGGCTGCCCCATCCCGGTGATCCACTGCGCGTCGTGCGGCATCGTGCCGGTGCCGAAGGATCAACTGCCCGTCACGCTGCCCGAGGATGTCACTTTCGACAAGCCAGGCAATCCGCTGGAACATCACCCGACATGGAAGCATGTCGCGTGCCCAACGTGCGGCAAGGCAGCCAAGCGCGAAACCGACACCTTCGATACGTTCATCGACTCATCATGGTACTTCGCGCGCTTCTGTTCGCCACATGCCGATGTCCCGGTGACCGCGGAGGCGGCGAAATACTGGATGGGTGTCGATCAATATATCGGCGGCGTCGAGCATGCGATCCTGCATCTGCTCTATTCGCGCTTTTATGCGCGTGCCATGAAGGCCACGGGGCATTTCCACATGGATGAGCCCTTCGACAGCC
>JANPCS010000347.1:0-4565 GCA_031431065.1 Hyphomicrobiales bacterium
CAAGGCTGTCGACAGCCTGCTGAATTTCGAAACGGTGAAATACTTCGGCAACGAGGAGCACGAAGCCAGGCGCTATGCCCGCTCGATGGAAACTTACGAGAAGGCCGCCGTCAAGACCTGGATATCGCTTGCCGTTCTCAACGCCGGTCAGGCCACCATCTATGCAATCGGCATGACGGTCATCATGGTGATGTCGGCTCTGTCGGTGCGCGCCGGCAACGCCACCGTGGGCGATTTCGTGATGGTCAACGCGCTGATGATCCAGCTTTACATGCCGTTGAACTTCATCGGCTCGTCGTATCGCGAGATCAAGCAGGGGCTGATCGATGTCGAGCAGATGTTCACGCTGCTGAAGGTGAATGCCGAGATCGCCGACAAGCCGGGCGCCACTGCATTGGCGGTGCGCGATGCCGAAGTGATATTCGAGAATGTCAACTTTGCTTATGATGCCGAGCGCCCGATCCTCAAGAATCTGACGCTGCGTGTGCCGCCGGGAAAGACGGTGGCGATTGTTGGCGCGTCCGGCGCCGGCAAGTCGACAATCTCCCGGTTGCTCTACCGCTTCTATGATGTGAGTGGCGGACGCATCCTGATTGATGGCCAGGACATTTCGAATGTCACCCAGACCTCGCTTCGCGCTGCCATCGGCATGGTGCCGCAGGATACCGTGCTGTTCAACGATACCATTCGCTACAACATCCGCTATGGCCGGCCTGACTCCAGTGATGCCGAAGTTGAGGCGGCAGCCAAGATGGCGCAGATCCATGATTTTGTTTTGAGCCTGCCCAAGGGCTATGACGCGATGGTTGGCGAACGCGGCCTCAAGCTGTCGGGTGGCGAAAAGCAACGGGTGTCGATTGCCCGCACAATCCTGAAAGCCCCGCCGATCCTGATCCTCGACGAGGCGACATCGGCACTCGACAGCTTCACCGAGCACCAGATCCAGGCGGCGCTGAAGAAAGTATCGGAGAACCGCACCACGCTGGTTATCGCCCATCGCTTGTCCACCGTTGTTGATGCCGATGAGATCATCGTGCTTGACAAGGGCCAGGTGGCCGAACGCGGCACGCATGACAATTTGCTGAAGAAACGCAGGGGACTTTACGCCGCCCTGTGGAACCGTCAGCGCCAGGCTGACGAAGCCCGCTCAAAGCTGTTGAAAGCCGAAGTGGACGATGACGATATTGTCGATGAGATCGACCAGGTACTCTCCAAACGAGTAACCAGTTACACACCTTGATCCGAATCCCGGCGTTAATCTTATGCCTCGAATTCAAGGCTTAATCGCTGAAAATTCGATGCAAATTCGCCGCTGATTGCACTTCGTTTAGAACTCTCGCTCATGTTGTGGTCATGCCACGGGGTAACAGCCGCGGAGCCGGTGAAGTCCCATCAAGTGGTACACGCCGGAACAGGGACAACCCGCGCGCCGGAGGTGGAAAGCCGGCCGCACAACCACGGGATTGGGGAGAGTCAAATGATCGTGACGACAATAGAAGACATCGCCGGGCGCATTACGCGGGAAACCGTCGGTGTGGTGCGCGGCACGCACCTCTGGTCGCGCCGCGTTATCAAGAGCAGCTTCGGCGGCATCCGCAACTTTGCAGTGACCGGCGTCAAGGAAATGGACGCCGGCCTGCAAGAAGCCAAGGAGCTGGCGCACAAGGCGATGGTCGAACAGGCCGCGGCCAAGGGCGCCGATTCCGTCATCGGTGTGCGCATCGACGTGGTGGAACTGAGCAACGGGGTGTTCTGTGTGAACAGCACCGGCACGGCTGTGAAGACCATGGCATTGCCCACCGCGGTTCCGGTCTTCGAGGCAACGCCGCCGATGGAAAGTGATCTTGACTTCGACATGAACTTCCTGGCAGCGCGCCCGGCCTTTGAAGGCTCGACGCTCCGCCACTAGTGCAACCGGCAGCGCCTGGCTTCGGGCCCGTGGGGGAGGTGGAACGCCCCCCGGGCCCGAAGTGCTTTTCAAATGACGGCGGAGCCGCTACATGAGCCTCATGTCGATCATCAGCAGCATCTCATCGGTTGCCGTTCCCGTTCACCGCGAGGGCTATCGCTTCATCGCCATCTTTGCCGCCGTGACGCTCGTGTTGTTCTGGCTTCACTTGAGCGTGCTGGCGTGGATCGGCGTCATTCTCACCCTCTGGTGCGCCTATTTCTTCCGCGATCCGGAACGCGTCACGCCATTGCGCGAAGGCCTGGTGATCTCACCCGCCGATGGCCGCATCAGCGCCATCGAGGATGTAATCCCGCCCGTCGAACTCGATCTGCCGCGCGAGCCGGTCACCCGCATCTCCGTTTTCATGAATGTCTTCGATGTGCATGTGAACCGCTCGCCGCTCGATGCCGGCATCGTCCGCATCGCCTATGTCCCCGGCCTCTTCCTCAATGCCGATCTCGACAAGGCATCGCTCGACAACGAGCGCCAGGCGTTGACACTGGAACGTTCCAACGGTCAGCGCATCGGCGTGGTGCAGATTGCCGGCCTGATCGCGAGGCGCATTGTGAAGTTCGTTGCCGAGAGGGATCATCTGCTTGCCGGCCAGCGCTTTGGGTTGATCCGTTTTGGCAGCCGGGTCGATGTCTACCTGCCGAAGGGCGTGAATGCGCTGGTCTGCATCGGCCAGCGCGCCGTGGCGGGTGAGACCGTGCTGGCCGATCTCGGTTCAGTGGAGGCCGAACGCACCGGGCGGACGAGCTGATGGCCGGCCCCGAAAGCCACGACCAGATCCACGCGGCACCTGCATCCGATGCGCAGGAACAACATCGCTTCGGCATGGTGCCGGTGCGCTACCTGCTGCCCAATCTCATTACGCTATTGGCACTGTGCAGCGGCATCACGGCCATCCGCCTGGGCATCGAGGGCCGCTACGAACTGGCGATCGCCTGCGTGATGGTGGCCGTGGTTCTCGACGCGCTTGATGGGCGTCTCGCACGATTTCTCAAAGGGACTTCACGCTTCGGCGCTGAACTGGACTCGCTCACCGACTTCGTCAACTTCGGCGTGGCGCCGGCCTTGCTGCTTTACATCTGGTCTCTCAATACATTGCGCACCGCCGGCTGGGTGATCGCCCTCATCTACGCCATTTGCTGTGCCTTGCGGCTGGCCCGCTTCAATGTTGCGCTCGACGAAGCCGACAAGCCGCAATGGTCCAACATGTTCTTTACCGGCGCTCCGGCACCGGCTGGCGCGGGTCTGGTCCTGCTGCCGTTTTACTTGAGCTTTCTGGGTTTCGACGGCCACGGTTTCGCGATCCTCATCGGACCTTACGTGGTGCTGGTGGCGTTGCTCATGGTGAGCCGCATCCCGACATTCTCAGGCAAGAACATGAGCAGCCGTATTCCCCGCGAGCTGGTTCTACCGGTGCTCGGACTGGGTTCGTTCTCGGCCATCATGCTGATCGCCTACCCATGGGAGTTCCTGACCGTCGTGGCGCTCTTGTACCTGGCATTGATTGCGGTGAGCATCCGTTCCTACAGACAGCACAAGGCTGCGGACTCGGCATCTCCTAAACCAGCACCCGCGCCAGATCGGCAATGAGGTCATCCGGACTCTCGATGCCGGCCGACAGCCGGAAGACGCCGTCGCCGGCGAAATCGCGATAGCGGCGCAGCTGTTCGGAATCGTGGCGGAAGGTTGAGGCCTGGATGTCGCCGGTGCCGATCCAGTAGATCAGGCTGCGGTGATGGCCAAGCGACACCGCATAGTGGATGACCTCGAGATCCTTCACCATGCGCGCCGCGATGGCGGGTCCCGGCTTTCTGGTCTGGAACGTCATCATGCCGGAGAAATTTTTCATCTGCCGCCTGGCCAGATCATGCTGGGGATGCGACGCGAGCCCGGGGTAGAATACCCGCGAGACCTGCGGATGGCCCTCGAGGAATGCCGCAACTTTCATCGCCGCATGCTCGTGCGCCCGCATGCGGATCGGCAATGTGGCGGCACCGCGCAAAATGAGCCAGGCGTTGAAGGGCGAGAGCACGCCGCCGAAATGAACCGTGGCCTCGAGGTTGAGCGCCGCCAGATCCTGTTTGCGGCCGATGATGGCGCCGCCCATCGCATCACCATGGCCGCAGAGATACTTGGTGAGAGAGTGCATCACAAAGTCGGCGCCGAGCGACAGGGGCTGCGTGGCAATGGGCGTTGCGAAGGTCGAGTCGACCGCCACGTCGCGCACGCCCTTGTCATGCGCCAGCTTGGCCAGCAGTGCGATGTCGCAAAGTTTCATCGTCGGGTTGGCCGGCGTTTCCAGCCACAGCATTCTGGTAGTGGGACGGATCGCCGCCGCGACGTCCTGTGGGTTCGCAACATCGACGAAAGACGCCTCGATGCCGAACCGCGGCAACGTGTCCCGCGTTAGCTCTGCAATGCCGACATAGTTGGCATCCGGCAAGATGAGGTGATCGCCTTTGCTCAAGCGTCCGCAGATCAGGGCGTGGGCCGCCGCCACCCCTGAAGCAAAACCGAGCGCCGCCTCGCCGCCTTCAAGTGCAGCCAACTTATCCTCAAGTTGCCGGACCGTGGGACTGGAAACCCGGGCGTAGACGTAACC
>JANPCS010000348.1:0-3227 GCA_031431065.1 Hyphomicrobiales bacterium
GAAGGACAGGTCCTTCAACTCGCCGGTTTGCTCACGGAACCATTTGAGCTTGGCCGCCGCATCGAGTTCGGTCATCTGGCCGTTTGGCGCCTCACCTTCGAGCCAGCGCAGGAAGCGGCTCATGGCAACGCCGTCGCGGCGCTGGGCGTTGCGGGCACCTTCCTGCTCGATGGCGTTCTTGCGCGCCTTGGGCAGGATGCAAGGGTCGGCGCCAGTTGCGACGGTGGCCTTGGCTTTCGCCAACACCTCGCGGATGCGGTCAGGCGCCCAGGCGGGATCGATCAGCACGCGTGACCGGGCCTTGCCCAGCGCCTTCAGCGCCGCCTCGATCTCCGACGGCGGCCTGGTCACGGCGATCTTCTTCAGGTGCGCGTTGACGTCTTCCGTCAATTTCTCGGGCGCGATGAATATCTCGGCCTTGCCCTTGGCGTGGAGGATGGCATAGGCGGCGACAACCGGTGTGAAGGGCACGTCGAAACCGCGCAGGTTGAACACCCAGGCTACCGAATCCGGTTGCGTCAGCACCACGGCATCATGGCCGGCGATGGCCTTCCGCATGTCCTTCAGCTTATCGGCAGCCGAGCGCCCGGCAAATTGCGTGGGGTGCGTTGCTATGGCTGCCGTAGGTTTCGCCGGCTGGTCTTTCCAGATCGCGTCGATGGGGTTGCTGTCGAGTGCCACGAGGGCGGCGCCCACCTTCTCGCAGGCGTCGCGGTAACGTTTCGCCTGATCGGCGGTGACCAGCCACGGGTCGAAGCCCAGCTTGTCACCCTTCACAAGAGTCTTTTCGATCCACGCGGTTGGCGGCTCGTCCACCAGGTGTTGCGGCGTGATGAGCCTGCTATCGACTTCCGATCTGACCTGGATGGTATAGCGGCCATCGACGAAGATCGCCGCCTTCTTTTGCGTGACGATTGCCACGCCCCACGAGCCGGAAAAGCCGGTGAGCCAGCGCAGCCGCTCGGCATAGGCGGCGACATATTCGCCCTGGAATTCGTCCTGGCGGGGCACGATGAAGCCGGTGAGTTTCTGGGTTTTGAGTTCGCTGCGGAGCAGGGCGAGGCGGGCACGGGAATTGGATGCTTGGGTCATGGGACGTAGATGTAGCCCGGGATCGGATGGCTGGAAAGGGGAGGGATAAACGGTGCATCCCGCAATCCGGTTCAATCACGTTTTATCACAAAGGATTGCCCGCGATTTCTGCATCCCGGGGCGCCTTTCTGCCGTTTGACTGTCCATGCCGACAGGGCATCACGTCGCAACAGGAGATCACGACATGAATTTTCGCAACACGCTTCTTTCGGCCGCTGCCGCATTCGCCATCGGCGTTTCGGCATTGGCCGCGCCGGTTCTCGCCGCTGACACCGTGATGGTGGGCGGTGCCGAGATGTATCCGACCAAGAACATCATTGAGAACGCGGTTAACTCGAAGGACCACACCACGCTGGTCGCCGCGGTGAAGGCCGCAGGCCTCGTCGAGACGCTGTCGGGTCCGGGTCCCTTCACGGTGTTCGCGCCCACCAACGAAGCTTTCGCCAAGCTGCCGGCGGGCACCGTCGATAACCTGCTGAAGCCCGAAAACAAGGACATGCTGGCCAAGGTCCTCACCTATCACGTGGTGGCTGCCAACGCGATGAGCGATGCCATCAACAAGATGGTCATGGATGACGGCGGCAAGCACATGGTGAAAACAGTCGCCGGCAACATGCTGACGGTCACCGCCATGGACGGCAAGATCATGATCATGGACGAAAGCGGCCAGACCGCCACCGTGACCATCGCCGATGTCAAGCAGTCGAACGGCGTCATTCACGTCATCGATACGGTGCTGCTGCCGAAGTAGACTCTTGCATGCCGCATCCCACCGCCAGCCCCCTCCCGCGATAAGGGATGCTGCAAGCGTCCGGCGTGAGGCAACTCGCGCCGGACTTTTCGATATCGTTGGTGCCCGGGAAAGTATTATTGACTGTTGCGGCAAAGGCCCTCGGCACGTGCGCCGCACTGCATGGAACACTTCATTCAGAGCGTTTTGGAACGCTCCCGCACATTGCTTCACCAATGGCGCCCGCGTTAGTTAGTGACGGCTATGACCCGGCTAGTTGCAACTGCGTTGCCACGCCTTCAATCCAATTCAGCTTGCATCAGTGGGCCAGATGCGACATATACACGCAATCGATACTTGGGCCGGACGATTGGCCGCTTCGCTACCCCCTCGGGCCGCGCACGCAAGACTCCACCAATTTCGACCATCGTCTTGGCGTGCGAAAGAGAGAACCACGGCCAGGGCCTTGCGACCCAACCTAACTTAAGGAATTCCCATGGATACGGGTACAGTGAAGTGGTTCAACGAGCAGAAGGGCTATGGCTTCGTGCAGCCCGACAACGGCCAGAAGGACATTTTCGTCCATATCTCCGCTGTCGAGCGCGCCGGTCTGCGCACCCTCAAGGAGGGCCAGAAGGTCCAGTTTGAGATTGTGACCGACAAGCGCACGGGCCGCAGTTCGGCTGGCAACCTGTCCGCCGTCTGATCTCGCAATCGAGCTTGACACTGAATGCCCGGCCATTGGCCGGGCATTTTCTTTTGACGGGTAGAATATTGCAGTGCGGAATCGGGCAATTTCTTACTTATGCGTTTATGGAATGCATTTTGGCGAATTCTCGCCGATTTCCGCTGCGGAAAACATTGACGGATATTAATTTCTGAGTCTGAATTAAGGCGATTCATCGAAAAAAACAGCCGTAATTCCTCGATAGTTAGCCTGTCGGCATTCTTCACCGCGTGGTCGTCTCGTGCGCAATTATAGTTCTGAGTTTTTGGTTTTATATAGGCGCAAGACTCGATCTGGTTTCTGCTACGGTGCCGTACTACATGGGTAGTGCAATAGTGCGATGCACAATAAATCCTCGCGAAATCGTCACATGCCCGACAGGGCCAAGGGATTTTGAGAGATGAACAGGAGAATGAACATGACCTCGATCACTTATGGCCGCGAAGCCGTCCGCAACCAGGGCACCAGCATGGGCACAGGCCTTCTGGGCCGCGTCAGGACCTATATGGTGCGCAGCCGCGCCGAGCGCCAGCTGGCCCAGCTTGACGACCGCATGCTTGCCGATATCGGCCTGACGCGTTCGGAGATTTCCAGCATGGTCTGGAACGGCTAGGCTCTACGAATTGAACTCCCAGCCGGTTCCTCTGGAGCTGGCATGGAAGCGCCCGGGTCTCCTCC
>JANPCS010000349.1:0-16311 GCA_031431065.1 Hyphomicrobiales bacterium
TCGAACCAGGTCATCGGGCAAAGCTCGCATGAATTCGGTTTGGCCCGCAAGCATGGCGGGTTGCCGAAGCGGGCGGGCTGGGCCATATCAGGCACTCATTTTTCGAAGGACCTCCTCATGACCGCAGCCGCAGCCCTTGGCACTCTCCCCGAATGGAACCTTGCCGATCTCTATGCGGCGCCCGATGCGCCGGACTTTGCCGGGGACATGAAAAAATCCGAGGAGATGAGCCGGGATTTCGCGGAAAAATACAAGGGCAGACTGGCGGCAATGTCCGGTGCCGAATTGGCGCAGGCACTGAAGGATTATGAGTCTCTGTCCGATCTCATCGGGCGCGTCGGTTCGTATGCGCAGCTCTATTATGTCGGCGACACCACCGACCCGCAGCGTGGCCAGTTCTATGGCAATGTCTCCAACAAGCTCACTGAAATCTCGACAATGCTGCTGTTCTTCGAACTTGAGATGAACCGCATTGATGACGCTGCCCTTGAGACGGCCATGACGGTGCCGGCGCTTGGGCATTACCGGCCGTGGATCGCCAACCTGCGCATGGAAAAGCCCTATCAGCTTGATGACAAGCTGGAGGAATTGTTCCTGGAAAAATCGCAGACCGGAGCCGCCGCCTTCAACCGGCTGTTCGACGAGACCATGGCGAGCTTGCGCTTCGAAGTCGATGGCGAAACACTGACGCTGGAACCGGCGCTGAACCTGATGCAGAGCCCGGACGAGGCCAAGCGCAAGGCGGGCGCCATGGCGCTGGCCAAGACCTTCACGGAAAACCTGAGGCTCTTCACGCTGATCACCAACACGCTGGCCAAGGACAAGGACATTTCCGACCGCTGGCGCGGTTTCAAGGACATTGCCGATGCGCGGCATCTATCGAACCGCGTCGAGCCGGAAGTGGTGGTGGCACTGGTTGAAGCGGCACGCGCTGCTTACCCCAAATTATCGCATCGCTACTATAAGATGAAAGCCAGGTGGCTGGGCAAGGACAAGCTGATGCACTGGGACCGCAATGCACCGCTGCCCGCCGAGGACACGGCAGACGTGCCATGGGCGCAAGCCCGCGATACAGTATTGTCCGCCTACGGAGCATTTGATCCCGGGATGGCGGAGATCGCCAAGACCTTCTTCGACAAGAACTGGATCGATGCACCGACGAGGCCGGGCAAGGCGCCGGGCGCCTTCGCGCATCCGACCGTGCCCTCGGCGCATCCTTATGTGCTGCTCAATTATCAGGGCAAGACGCGCGATGTGATGACGCTGGCGCACGAGTTGGGCCATGGCGTGCATCAGGTGCTGGCCGCGAAACAGGGGGCGCTGATGGCGTCCACGCCCTTGACGCTGGCCGAGACGGCAAGCGTGTTCGGCGAGATGCTGACCTTCCAGGCACTGCTGAAACAGGAGACGGATGCGAAGAAGCGCAAGGCGCTGCTGGCCTCCAAGGTCGAGGACATGATCAACACCGTGGTGCGGCAGATCGCCTTCTATACCTTCGAACGCAAGATCCACACGGCGCGCAAGGACGGCGAACTGACGCCCGACCAGATCAACGAAATCTGGATGAGCGTGCAGGCCGAGAGCCTCGGCGACGGCATCGCATTCGGCGAAGGCTATGAAACCTACTGGACATATATTCCGCATTTCATCCACTCGCCCTTCTATGTTTACGCCTATGCCTTCGGCGATTGCCTGGTGAACTCGCTCTATGCCCGCTACCGCGAGAGCGAGCAGGGTTTCCAGGAAAAATATTTCGCGATGCTGAAGGCTGGCGGCACCCAGCACCATTCGGAACTGCTGAAGCCCTTCGGCCTTGATGCCACCGACCCCAAGTTCTGGGACAAGGGTCTCTCGGTCATCTCCGGAATGATCGACGAGCTGGAGGCGATGGAGGGGGTGTGATTGGCAAAATTTGACAAGGATTGCCATAAGTGGCAAATTTGAGTCGAAGGAGTTTCCGCCATGGCCACGATGAACATTTCACTGCCTGACAAGATGAAGGAATGGGTCGAAAGCCGCACCACCACTGGCACTTATAGCAATGCCAGCGATTACGTGCGCGACCTGATCCGCAAGGACCGGGAGGCAACGGAAGCCAGGGTGTGGTTCGAGGCTGAAATCGAGAAGGGCTATGCGAGCGGGTTTTCCGAAACGACTGTGGACAAGTTATTCGAGGACGCCGCAACGCTTGCGGTGTCGCGTAAAGCAATCAAGAAAACTGCATGAATCTCTTCCATTCGACGGAAGCCCTTGGCGATCTCGCCGATATCGTCGAGCAAGGGTCACGACGATTTGGACGAAGACAGAATGATCTATACATTGAGCGGCTGCGCAATTCTGTCGACTTGATTTCCAGAAACCCGGAAATGGCGCCACTCAGAGTGGTTGGAGGCCGTTAAATCCGTGTGCATCCCGTTGGCGCGCACCTCATCGTTTATGAAATCGAGGACGACACCGTTCGAATCATCAAATTTGTGCACGGCAGGCAGAATCTCGCCGACCATATTTAGCAGGTTTCTGATGTTCGACTGAGGTGCAAGGGCGAAGAGATTCGAAGGGTTTTTGGTCCGTATATGAGTGCCGCTACAGCCAGTTTCCCATCAGGATGAAGGCCGACCAGTAATAGGGATGCGCGGTGGTGACCTCTGCGGTTGGTACGGAATCATCCGTTGCCGCTGTCACGCCGCGGTTGCCGCGCAGGGTGACCTGGCCCGCCGGTACGCCGCGCAGCATGGCGATCTGGGCGCGCTGCAGGGCGCGGGCCTTGTCGAGGCCGCCGCCGAGCAGGCCACTGTAGAAATCGCTCATCAGCCGGGCGGTCGACTGGTCGGCGATCTGCCATAGGGTGGCCATGACGGCGGACGCCCCCTTGCTTTGGGCAAGCGCTCCGAAACTCTCGATTTCCTCACCTTCGGAGCCGCCGCCGCGCGCCGTTTCGCAGGCTGAAAGAGTCAGCAGATCGACGCCCTTGAAGTTGAAATCCTTGCCGCCGCGGAGATCGGCGAGCGTCAGCGCGCCGCCGCTTCCGAGCAACAGGAAGGACCTGGTCTCATTGCCGGGTTCGAACTTGAAGTGGCTGGCGATGTGGATGAATTGTGGCTTGCGGCGCAGCGCGGTTTTGAAATTCGCCAAGCTGAATTCAGCATCGAGGAGCGGCAGGCCGTCGAGCGGACCGGCCTTGTCCTTTCCGGTGAAAATATCTTCGAGTTCGCGCGTCGCACCCGGCAGTGGCGCAAAGCCATCGGCGCCGAGCGATACGCCGAAACCGGCGCCCGTTGCGGCGAGCCTCTCAGGCGCAACAAAACGCGACGGCACGGCAGGCGTGTAGAGCGCCAGCGCGTAGTCCTCGATCAGGTAGCGGCCACCGCTATTCAATGCGGCATAGGGCACGTAGCGCAGAAAGCCCGAAAGATCGAGCATCAGAACCGAGGCGTCGAGCGACTTGATATCGCCTTCAACCGGTTTGAGCAGGATCGCGTAAAGTTCCTGCAGCGCAATGTCAGCGGAGGAATCGCGCTGCTCGACTTTGTTAACCGTGTCGTAGACCTTGCCGGCCAGTTCGGCGCGGGTGATGGCGACTTCGCGGTGAACGACTTCGCGGCCTGCCGAACTCACAAACAGATGCAGGCCGGCGTCAAGCGCAATGGCTTGATAGAGCACCACGCCGGGCCTGAGACGGGACAGAGTGTCCTGAATCCGGGTCGCCTGCCTGGTGCTCTGTTGCAATTCATCCTGTTGTGCCACCTGCATGCCGGTTTCGAGCGATGCAAAGAGCGTGGTGGCCGCAACCGATGCCATTCTGGCCTGGCCGTCGAACTCGGTCACAAGTCGAGCAAGCCTGGCGGAGTCCTTGGGCGGCAGTCCGCCGTTGCGCTGCCGGTCGATCAGCTTCTGGATGGCGCGGCCAAGCTTGATTGCGGGCACCAGGGCCTTTGTCAATTGACCGAGAAAGGTGGTCTCGCGCTTGCTTAGCCGGGCCTGGGCATTGGCCTTCTGCTCGCCGCTGGCGTTGCCGCGCGAGAAGGCGATCAATTCGCCGCTCTTGATCAGCGAACCGGCGAACTGGGCTTCGGAAAATGCCCCGTCGGAAATCTGCTGCTGCACCAGCAAATCATAGGCGGGCTTCATGCTGCGGGCCAGTGAGCGTTCGAGATTGGGCGGCAGTGCCGCGTTGCGCAGGCGTAGGTCCTGATGGGCGTTGACGGCGAGCTTGGCGAAGAGAGTGGCGGCGCGCGGGTTGCCGGAAGCCTTGAGACGGTTTGCCAGGCCGAGATAAACCTTGCGCAGGGGATCGAGATTGGTGTCCGGATCGGTGCGGTAGATCGCCAGGGCGCGGACCAAAAGCCCCACGGCCTCGCCGGCCTCACCCGACTCCGCCAGGCTGCGGGACAGGTTGGAAAGCACCGCGGCTACGTCGGGATGGGCCGGGCCGAACAATTTCGTCCTGACCGCCAATGCCTGACGGTAGGCCGCATTCGCCGCGCGGTAGTCTTTGAGGTTGGCATTGGCAATGCCGATGGCGTTGTAGAGCAGGCCGGTGCGATAGTTGTCTTCGCCGAGCGCTCGACGGTAGACTTCCAAAGCCTTGTTGTAGAGGTCCAGGGCCTGGCTTGAATCACCCGTGTCCATCAATGCGCCCGCCAGTTCGACTTCGACCATGGCGGCGTTGGCACTGCCGGCACCATAGATCGCCGCCGTGGCGGCGCTGGCCTTGCGATAAGCCTCGAGCGCTTCCACGCTGCGGCCAAGTTGAGACATGGCATTGGCCCGGTTGAACAGAACGGTCGCCACGAACTTGCTGTCCTCCCCAAACCCGTCGATCAGCAACGGCAAGGCACGGTCGTAGCGATCGAGGGCTTCCGGGTAGCGTTGCAAGGCGGTGTAAAGCGTCGCCATGTCGGCTAGGTGGCGGCCCATGTTTGGGTGCTGCTCGCCCAGTACGGCGGCAAGAATGGGAGTGGCCTTGGCGAAATAGGTCAGCCCTTCCTCGCTACGGCCAAGGCGGTCGAGCAGGCCGCCGATATTGTCATAGAGTTGCGCCACACCGATGGAAGCGGGGCCTTCGTTCTTGAGTTCGACGCGCAAGGCTTCCTGATACTCCTTGAGGGCCTTGCCATATTCCGACTGGCCCTCGTAGACATTGCCCATGTTCTGATGGACGGCGCCGGTGCGTGGGTGATTCCTGCCGTGGCCCTTCTCGATCACCACAAGGGCACTGCGCATGCTGGCGAGGGCTTCTTTATATCGGCCCAGGTCCTCCAGATAGTTGCCAATCTCCATGTCGACCTGAGCGACCCACAGGTCATACTTTCCAAGCTCGACGACATGCGCCCTGGCTTTGCGGCTCGCTTCGAGCGCTTCACCGGACAATCCAATATGCGAGCTCACGAAGGCCAAGGCACGCAGGTAGTGAGCCATCTGTTCATGGTCGGCGCCATGCGCTGCTTCAAATGCCGGCCTGTGGCGCAGCAGAAGTTCCCGGGCGCGTTGCAGATCGCCCTTTCCGCCGCGCTGATCGAGAGCCATTGCAAGTTTGTGGATCGCCGGAAGGCTGCCCGCCGCGATGGATTGTTCCAGCAGTTCAATTGCCCTGGATGTTGCCAATGGATCGTTGGCGTCAAGCAGGCTCTCAGCTTCAGCCTCCGCCGCGGGTGACTGGGCCGGGCTATATTTCGATGGACCGGCTGCCACCAGAAATCCAGTCAAGCCGAAGATCGTCAAAGCGCGAAGTACTTCCCGTTTCATCGCCTGTCCCGCTTTGTCCCTTGCCGCCGATTGAAATCTCCGAAGGCAAAGAATTCTCCCTTAATTGTGGCGGATTGCGGGTTCCGCGTGACCGATCGCCTCAGCGAAAAGCTGGCGGCTTGCGACGCGCGGCGGGACTGGCTAGAAGGCTCCCCAGTCAGCAATCGGGGCGAGGGGAAAATCATGGCCGATCACGGGTCTTCGGGTTCGCACATGCACGGATACGAAGCGCATAAATCGACCTATGAGGGCTTCCTCAAGGGTTCGATCGTGCTCAGCCTGTTGTGCTTCTATATTCTGGTGGCATTGGTGGCGTTCCGCTTCGTCGGCAACTGGAATGTGCTCCTCGGGTTCGCAGGCCTCATCCTCGGCAGCCTGGCGCTGCTGATCGACGCCCGGACCGGCAAGTCCTGGTATCTCTCCGGCGGGCTGCTGGTCATCTTCGGACTCATCACGGCTGTCGCTGTTTCCTAACCGGCAGGAACACTCATGAAAATCGCGATCCCCACGGAAACGCAAGTTGGGGAGAGTCGCGTTGCGGCCAGCCCCGACACGGTGAAGGCCTATGTGAAAAAAGGCGTCGAGGTCGTGGTCGAAGCCGGGGCCGGCAAGGGCGCCAGCATCTCTGACGATGCGTTTGCCGCCGCCGGTGCCAGGATCGTCACGGACGGGATTGGTGACGCCGATATCGTGCTCGGCATCCGCAGGCCCTCGGCCAAATTGCTGAAATCGCTGAAGCCCGGAACCATTCTGGCGGGCGGGCTCGAGCCCTATGGCGACAAGGCCGGACTCGAGGCCATCGCCAAGGCGGGGTGCACGGCCTTTGCCATGGAACTGATGCCGCGCATCTCGCGCGCGCAATCCATGGACATCCTTTCCTCGCAAGCCAATCTCGCCGGTTACAAAGCGGTGATCGATGGCGCCTATCATTTCACCCGGGCCTTCCCGATGATGATGACGGCGGCGGGCACCGTGCCCGCGGCCCGCGTGTTCATCATGGGGGTTGGCGTTGCCGGATTGCAGGCCATCGCCACGGCGCGGCGCTTAGGCGCCATCGTCTCGGCCACTGACGTGCGCAAGGCGACGGAAGAACAGGTGAAGAGCCTGGGGGCCAAGTTCGTCTTCGCCGAGATTGGCGATGCGGCGACGGCGGGCGGTTATGCCAAGGAACTCTCGGCCGAGGACAAGGCCAAGCAGGCGGCGCTCGTCGCCGAGCATGTGAAGACCCAGGACATCGTCATCACCACGGCACTGATCCCCGGGCGTCCGGCACCGGTGCTGATCACGCAGGAGATGGTCGAAAGCATGAAGCCCGGTTCGATTATCATCGATCTGGCGGTGGAGCGCGGCGGCAATTGCCCGCTGTCGAAGCCCGACGAGATTGTCGAACATAACGGTGTGCGGATTGTCGGCACGGTGAACCTGGCGGGCAAGCTGGCGGGCAATGCCTCGCCGCTGTTCGCCAGGAACCTCGCCAATTTCCTCGACCTGATGGTGGGCAAGGATGGCAGCCTCAAGATCGATTATGACGACGACTGCATCAAGGGCACGCTGATTGCGCGGGACGGCCAACTGGTGCATCCGATGTTTCAGGGAGCGACGTGATGGTGAGCCATGACGTCTTCTCCCGTTCACGGGAGAAGAAGGGACCCGCTGCGCTGCAGCGGGGAGATGAGGGGCAGCGGTCTCTCATTACTGGCAATGCCCGGTTGCCCCTCTCCTATCCCACCACTTCGTGGCGGGCCCCTTTCCTCTCCCGCTTCGCGGGCGAGGAAATTCTGCAAGGAGCGAAGTGATGGAAGCGGTTGACCCGTTTGTCTCGCTGTTCGGCATTTTCGTGCTGGCGGTGTTCGTGGGCTATTACGTCGTGTGGAACGTGACGCCGGCGCTGCATACGCCGCTGATGTCGGTGACCAATGCGATCTCATCGGTGATTGTGGTTGGTGCCCTGCTGGCGGTGGGTGTCGGGGCGCTTGCCTCGGGCTCGATCACCGCCATGGTCTTCGGCTTCCTGGCGCTGATCCTCGCGAGCGTCAACATCTTCGGCGGCTTCCTGGTCACCTCGCGCATGCTCGCCATGTACAAGAAGAAGGAAAAATAGCGGCATGTCGTCCAATCTCGCAGCCCTTCTCTATCTCGTCTCGGGGGCGCTGTTCATCATGGCGCTGCGCGGCCTGTCGTCTCCCGCCACATCCAGGCAGGGCAACATCTACGGCATGGTGGGCATGACGATTGCCATGCTGACGACGCTGGCTTCGATGCAATTGTCAGCCTCAGTGATCGCACTCGTGGTTTTGGGTCTCGCCATCGGTGGTGGCATCGGCGCCTATGCGGCGAAGAAGATCGCCATGACGGCGATGCCGCAACTTGTCGCGGCGTTTCATTCGCTGGTCGGCCTTGCCGCGGTGTTCGTGGCGGCGGCGGCATTTTATGCACCCGATGCCTTCGGCATCGTCGAGGCGGGGTTGATCAAGCCATTGTCGCGGATCGAAATGGCCGTTGGTGCGGCGATCGGCGCCCTCACATTCACCGGCTCGATCATCGCGTTTCTCAAGCTCGACGGACGCATGTCGGGCGCGCCCATCATGCTGCCGGCGCGCCATGCCATCAACATCGCGCTCGGCCTGGCGCTTATCGCCTGCATCGCGCTGTTCCTTGCGAACCCGATGTGGTTGTGGTTCTGGGCGATCATCGCGCTCAGCCTGGCCTTGGGCTTCCTGCTGATCGTGCCCATCGGCGGCGCCGACATGCCGGTCGTCGTGTCGATGCTCAATTCATACTCGGGCTGGGCGGCGGCGGGCATCGGCTTCACGCTGCACAACACGGCACTCATCATCACCGGCGCGCTGGTGGGTTCGTCTGGCGCCATTCTGTCCTACATCATGTGCAAGGGCATGAAGCGGTCCTTCATCTCGGTGATCCTTGGCGGCTTCGGCGGCGAAAGTGCCGGACCCTCCGCCAAGGGTGGCGAAGCCAAGCCCGTCAAGCAGGGCTCGGCTGATGATGCCGCCTTCATCATGAAGAACGCGGCTTCCGTCATCATCGTGCCGGGCTACGGCATGGCGGTGGCGCAGGCCCAGCACGCGCTTCGTGAAATGGCCGATCACCTGAAGAAGGAAGGCGTCACCGTCAAATACGCCATCCATCCGGTGGCGGGCCGCATGCCCGGCCACATGAACGTGCTGCTGGCCGAGGCCAACGTGCCTTACGACGAAGTCTTTGAACTCGAGGACATCAACACCGACTTCGGCCAGGCCGACGTCGCCTTTGTGATCGGCGCCAATGACGTTACCAACCCGTCGGCCAAGGACGATCCCACTTCGCCCATCTACGGCATGCCGGTGCTTGAGGTGTGGAAGGCCAAGACAGTGATGTTCATCAAGCGCGGCATGGCGTCCGGCTATGCCGGCGTCGACAACCCGCTGTTCTGGCGCGACAACACCATGATGCTGTTTGGCGACGCCAAGAAGATGACGGAACAGATCAACAAGGGCATGGCGTGATGCACCGGCTGATTGCGGAAAACCGGGGGGCGATTGCAGCGCTGTGCCAGCGCTATGGTGTACGCCGGCTCGAAGTCTTCGGCTCGGCGGCGCGAGGGATTGATTTCGACGAGATCACGAGCGACGCGGATTTTCTGGTCGAATACCAGCGTCCGGCCCGGCTGGGGCCGCTTGAAGAGTATTTTGGCCTGCGCGAATCGCTCGCCGATT
The DNA here is from genome assembly GCA_031431065.1 of Hyphomicrobiales bacterium. Lineage (GTDB taxonomy): Bacteria > Pseudomonadota > Alphaproteobacteria > Rhizobiales > Aestuariivirgaceae > Aestuariivirga. The sequence goes on from JANPCS010000349.1 coordinate 9,459, forward strand.
TGCTTGGCCGGGAGGTCGATCTGATCGAACCCGGCGCCATCAAGAACCCCTATTTGCTCAAGGACATCAATCGCGCCCGCGAGCTTGTGTATGCGGCGTGAACCGCGCAATTACATTTGGGACGTGCGCGAAGCGGCGGACGCAATTCTTGGCTTCATTGCCGATGTCGACTACAGCACGTATGCGGAGTCGCCCCTCATTCATTCCGCCGTTGAACGTAAATTCGAGATCATCGGCGAGGCTCTGAATCTACTTTCCAAGACGGATCCGGCACTGGCGGGACGCATTCCCGAAATCGAAAGAATCATCGCCTTCCGTAATCTATTGATCCATGGCTACGCGGTCGTGGAACACGCCCGAGTCTGGCACATCGCAAAGGAGTATCTGCCGCTGCTTCGAACAGCGACGGAAGCGCTTCTCGGGGAGTTGGGAGATTGAGTATCCAACACACCGATACTGTTCGACGATGCCAAGAGGATGATGGAAGAGATCAATAAGGGGATGTGAGGTTTGTAGATGCCCCGAACGCGGCCCGGACCAGCTGGGGACAATGGGACTTGCTGTTCAACGGCGTGGTATGCCTCATCAGCCATATGACAAGTTTTCGGCAGGACAGGGCCGCCTCTTTATTGAGCCACCGATCCAGTTCGAGCACGGGCACCCAGTTATCAAACGACTTTGTTGCATAGAGGGGTCCGAAAAATTTGCCGCTCAGTTTCTCGTACGCCAAGACACGGGCGTACACTTCATCTTCAATCCAAAGCGAAAAAACTTCCTGCTGTCCGGCATTGACGCGAAAAACATGGGGAGTTTCGTTCAGGATAGTTACCGACCAGAACTTTACCTCTGTTGCTGCTGGATATGGAACGCAGCGTTCAATATAGCATCGAAGTGAATCGAGCGCGTAGCTGCGCAGTTCGTCGCGTTCGAAATTTTCGAAGCGGCGGGCCTGCTTGCGATGCAAAAGAGGCCAGTCCCGCCAGTCGTTTGCCGCGTCAAGGCAATGACCGTCCAAGAAGCGCCGGGCCTGGTCCGGAGCGACGACACGATCAAAGGGGACGAAAGACGCCGAGGATTTGCGAAGCTGATGTTGAGGACCGGAAACCGGGCTTCGATGGCCGCGATCATGCGTGGCTCTTCCTCGTCCAGGCGATTAAGCAGCACAGGCTTGAATGCGACGTAGACGATATCCCGATAATTCTTCCAATGCTGCTTAAGGCGCGAGCGCGCGTTGACGGTCTGACCGACGTAAGCCTCGCCGCCTTCAGTGATCCATGTATAGATGCCGCTATCCCGCGCCCGCAGCCAAGGTCCGCCAGATCGTATTTCCGATGCGAAACCATCTTCCGCGGTCAGGAAGTCGGCAAAGCCCAGTGAGGCCACGTGGTCCGCCCATGCGGCGAATTCTCCACGGATAATTCCGGCAGGGTTTGACTCCTGCATCAACGGCTCGCGCGCCGCGATGGATGGTCGGTATTGAAGTTTCGGTTTCGGTGGCACTGCATTCCATCAGCCATTCCTTATGCCGCCCTCTTTCGCGATGGCCTGATCAGGATATCGGCCGGAATGCCCAGTTCGCTATGCAGTCTCCTGATCATCGCGATTGACAAATTGCGTTTACGGTCGAGCACTTCGGCGATGCGAGCACGCGTGCCGATGATGCCTTCGAGATCCTTGCGCGTCAAACCCCGTTGTTCCATGCGAAACTTGATAGCTTCGATGGGGTCCGGAGCATCGATGATAAAAGTCCGGGTTTCATAAGCGTCGATCAAGGTTGTCAGAACGTCGAGCCGGTCGCCCTCGGGCGTACCGCTGGCCGAACCCCAAAGATGTTCGACCTCAGCCATGGCGTTCTCATGGTATTGCTCGTTCCGGATGGGTTTCACGTCAGCCATTGTACTGTACCTCGCTTGCGTTGATCCGGTCATCGTCCTTGTGGGTGCCGAGCCATTTGATCCAGATGATGGACTTCTCGAAGTCGACGGCAACGATCAAACGGTAGGCGTTGCTTTTGATGTTGAAGACGATCCGTTCCGACGACACTATGCTTGCTGTGGCATAGCGTGCTTTGACATCGGCAGTGTTCGTCCATGCTGCCTTGCTTACTTCTGCGAACCAGGCATCGAGCGCAGCTTTCAGAGACGTGTGGTCGTGGTGACCGGCATGCCGGTCTACAAACTGAACAAGTGTGCGCCGCGCAATCACTCGCATAGCAGTCAAATAGCATGATCCCAATTTGGGAGCAAGACAATTCAGAGCGATTTCAGAAACGCCACCAACGCGTCGCGCTCATCCTTCGGCGCGGTGCGGAAGTTTTCCCTGGCGGCTTCGGCCTCGCCTCCGTGCCAGAGGATGGCTTCGGCAAAGCCGCGGGCGCGGCCGTCGTGGAGCAGATTGTCGTGACCATTGACGGTCTCGACCAGCCCCAGACCCCAGAGGGGCGCGGTGCGCCATTCGCTGCCGGTGGCGGCATAGTCGGGGCGATTGTCGCTCAAGGCCGGTCCCATGTTGTGGAGCAGAAGATCCGTGAACGGATGAATGATCTGGCTCGAAACTTCCGGGAATGCCTCAGCGTTGCCGGTTACCAGAGTTGGCATGTGGCAGCTGGCGCAGCCGAAGTCGCGGAACAGCATCTGGCCGTGGCGTACCTGCGGGCTCGCGGCACCGCGCTGGGCCGGGACGGCAATGGTCATCGTGTAGAGCGTGAGCTTAGCCAAGAATTCGTCGGAAAGTTCGGGGGCGCCGCCGGTGATGGCGGCGGCGCAGGCGGTTTGCGCGCCCGAGCAGTTCTCGAGCGGATTGAACGAAGTGGTCAGCCCGATATCGCCCAAGGCTGCAGCGGCATTCTGTTGCAACAGGCTCGGCTGGCTGGCCTTCCAGCCGAAGCGGCCGATCGCCGTGGACTTCGCCTGTTGATCCCACACACGGTTGACGCGGCCCGAAATGCCGTCGGCATCGGCGTCATCCGGATCGGCAAGGGCCATCAGCGTGGCGTCCGGCACCGCCTGCAGCAGCCCCAAGCCAATCATGTGCTGGGCAACGCGGGGCGAGATGAGGATGTCATCGCCCAATGGCCCGAAGGCGGCGGCAATGATGCTGTAAGTTGGTTTTCGCAATGTGTAAGTTCCGCCATCGCCATAGATGCCGGGCAAATCCTCATAGGCGATGCGGGCGGTGCCCTCGGCGCCAAGGCCCGTGGTGGTGCGCTCGCTCAGCTGGGTGCCGTAAACGGGATACGGTTTCGGTCCGCCGTGCTCATCGCGGCCGGCGATCGACAGTCGGAGCAGCATGGAATCGAGGGGGCCTGTTCCATTGGGTGGCGGGCGCCCACGCCCATCCAGCGTGTGGCAGCCGGAACAGGAAACGCGGTTGAACAATGGCCCCAGCCCGTCGAAGCTTTTGACCGAGGCCGGGGCCGTCACCCAGTTGGTGTTGAACAGGCGGTTGCCGAAGGAGAACGCCCGCTGATGTGCGCGCGCCGCGTTGGGCATCTGCAGCGAAAAGGCTTTCTGCGAGGCGATGGGACGCGTGCCATCGCCACCCAGTTGCGGCGTCACGGGGATGGCCAGCATCTGCTGGCGCAGCGACGGCGCATCAGCCATGGCGAAGGCCGCCGCACCCGCCACAAGGGCGAGGCCCGCAGCCGTCAGGGTGCGCAAGGCCCGGCGCATCAGCCGTTAGGCACCAACACCAGGACGCCAAGCTTGTTGCCTGCTTCGCTCAAACCATCGGCCAGCGCCTGAAGCGATACAACCAGCGCCTCGGCGGCCTGGCGCTCGGGCGAGTCCTTGGGCGAGGCCAGGACGCGGTCCCAGGGATCGGCAAGCGCTTTGATCTTGGCTTCGGCATCGTTGAACAGACCGGTGATCCTGCCGGTCAGCGCCGCATCGAGGCCGAAGACCAGATCGTCGAGGCCGGGGCGCGTGGCGCCGCCGCTGTCTCCCGTCCACACCTGGCGGATGCCTGCGAGATCGTAAATGAAGTCCTGTTTCGTGGTGTCGGAGAAGCAGGACTGCTCGTCCTCCTGATCGCCGGAATCGAGGGCCACGCCGAGGCGCTCCGACATGAATTCAAAGCCCGCCAGAATGGCCAAGCCATTGACCATGCGGCCGATGGCTTCGCGCGGCGGCAACTCCAGAAACTTCGCCGCGTAGCTGGCCTTGTCGTCCTTCTCCCAGGCTTCGGCCAATTCCTCGAGCTCATGCACCAGTTCATCGGTGGCGAGTTGCAGATAGAGGCGCCTGCGGTCATTGTTGCCCCCGCTGGCGATATAATCCGTATACGGACGGTTTCCCGGGCCGGCGGCGGACAGATCCTGGCCCCAGAGCAGGAACTCGATGGCGTGCCAGCCGACCGTGACATCGGCTTCATCCTGCTTCTGGTTGCTGCCTTCAAGTTGCTTGATGGTAAGCGGAACGCTCGCGTCATTCACCAGGCCGGAATTCGGGTTGCCCACGACATGGTCGATATAGGCTTCGTTCAGCGGCCAGGAATTGATGTTGGCCTCGACCGCTTCGATGGGGCCATCGTAGAAGCGGAAGGCTTCGGTGCGAAGATAGGCGGGCCTCGCCGCCACCCAAGCCTGGCGGGCGAGTCCAAGCGTTTCATCGGAAGGCGCCGCGAGGAAAGCATCGATGGCGGTCTTCATTGCCAAGGCATCGGCATGGGCGTGCACGTAGGCGCTGTGCACGAGTTCGGCATAGGCCTCGATCTGCGGGCGGGCATCGTATTGGTAAGCCTTGGGATCGGTGGAGCCGAGTTCATAGGTGGACGTCACTGAACCGCCGGCCTCGCCGCCTTCTCCGGCCTCGGCGGCACCACTCTCGCCGCCTTCCCCGGCCTCGGCCAGCACGGCAGGTTTCAATACGCTGTCCGCAAGCCCGCTGGCCTGTGCTAGTGTTGCGGACCCCAGAGCGGCAAGCCCAAGGGTGGTCCAGATCTTCAGCTGCTTCGACATGTTGACTTCCATTCCTGAGTGAATTACTCGGCTATATCGATCCGCCGCTTGCTTGGCAAGATGCTTTGGCTAGAGATCGATCGGGAACGGGAGAGTCGGGGGATGATCGTACAGATCGGCGGGCTGCTGCGGGGAGATGTGGTGGACAACCTGCGGCAAGCCTTGGCGGCGGAAGCGGGCGCCTTCAAATCGGGGGCAGCGACAGCGGGTTGGCATGCCAGGGAGGTCAAGAAGAACGAACAGGCCTCGGGGCCCATGGCGGCCAAGGCGATTGCAACCGTGGGCGAAGTCCTCAATGCCCACCCGGTGTTCAAGGCGGTGGCCAGGCCCAAGGCCCTGGTCGGCCTCCTGGTGTCGCGCTACGGGCCGGGCATGGAATACGGCTCCCACGTCGACAATGCCATGATGAACGGCATCCGCACGGACTTGTCCTTCACCGTCTTCCTGGCGCCGCCAGCAGCCTATGAGGGCGGCGAATTGGTGATCGAGGGCAATGACGGCGAACAGGCGGTGAAGCTTGAGGCCGGGTCCGCCGTGATCTATCCCAGCACCAGCCTGCACCGGGTGGCGCAGGTAACGAGCGGCGAGCGATTGGTGGTGGTGGGCTGGGTCAGAAGCATGATCAGGCGCGGCGACCAGCGCGAGATCCTGTTCGACATCGACCAAACGATCGCCACGTTGCGCGAGGCGGGCGGCGAGCGCGCGATTATGGACCGGCTGATGAAGACCAAGGCCAATCTGCTGCGCATGTGGATGGAGGATTAGTTCCTCGCGTGCCTGGATCTAAGAACCCCTCTCCCGCTCCGCCTCGCAATGGTCTAGATTTGTTTTCAAAAGTAGTTGTACAGCGCTAAGCCTTCAGGAAAAGACATGGCAGAACAAGAGGCCTCCCAATCGCTTGACCCACCACGGGTCTATCTCGTCCACATGGTGGTTTTCACCATGCTGGTGGGGGTTCTGGTGGCGGTCATCCTGCCGGGGTTGCAGCGCGCCTTCTTCGCCAACCCGGCGCTCAACAGCGTCATCGTCGGCGCCCTGCTGCTCGGCATGCTGCACACCTACCGCATGGTGGGACGTCTGTTCCGCGAAGTGAACTGGGTGAACCGCTACCGCACTGCGGAGAAAGGTGGCGACACCGGCAAGCCGCCGCAACTTCTCGCGCCAATGGCGACACTGATGAAGAACCGCCAGAACACCGTGCTGTCGCCGGTGTCGATGCGCTCGCTGCTCGATTCGCTGGCCTCGCGGCTCGACGAATCGCGCGACATGTCGCGCTATCTCGTTGGGCTGTTGATCTTCTTAGGCCTGCTCGGCACGTTCTGGGGCCTGCTCGAAACGGTCACATCAGTGGGTGACGCCATCGGTGCGCTGGATGTCACAGCCTCGCAATCGGCCACCATGTTCGACCAGTTGAAGTCCGGCTTGCAGAAGCCGCTGGCCGGCATGGGCCTGTCGTTCTCGTCCTCGCTCTTCGGTCTGGCCGGCTCGCTGATCCTCGGTTTCCTCGATCTCAAGGCCTCCCAGGCCCAGAACCGTTTTTACACCGATCTCGAGGACTGGCTATCGACCATGACCGATATCGCGGCGGGCGACAGTGCCCAGCAGCCGCAGCAGCTGACAGCCACGGGCATGCAGCCCAATCTGCTGCGCAACGATGTGCAGTCGCTGCAGCGGGCCATCGAGAAGCTCACCACGCAATTTGAAAACGCCAAATCGAGCCCCGGCGGCGGACCGGTTTCGGGCGGCACCGAGTCGATCGAACAGCTGGCCGATGCGGTGGCCAGCCTCGTCACCCAGATGCGCGAGGAACAAAAGATGGTGCGGCAATGGGCGCAAGGCCAACAGACCCAGCAAAATGAAATCCAGCGCCTGCTGCTCAGGGCCACCGGGCCATTG
>JANPCS010000350.1:0-6429 GCA_031431065.1 Hyphomicrobiales bacterium
CGCGCTCCGATCGCGGAAATGGCAAGCTGCGCCATGACCGATGGCAAATCCTGATGCGGCGCCTCAACATGTTTTGACACCGCCGGATCCGGCAGATTGAATTCCTGCGTTAGAGAGATGATTGCCGTCATAAGCGGCCTAGTTGTTTAGTCCCGGCATTTGATGGAGTGGGTTGAGGGTGAATCGTTTTGGTTCTGAAGTCCAGCATTTGCAGATGAACTCGTAAGGCGTGAGGCCCTTGAGGGTCTTCAGGCGGCGTCCAAAATTGTAGGCGTTGACGAAATCTGAGAGGTGCTGACGAAGTTGAGCGTGATCGTTGCAGTGGCACCGTTTCACTGTGGCTTCCTTGATCGTGCGGTTCATCCGTTCGACCTGACCATTTGTCCAGGGGTGTTTGGGCTTGGTCAGCCGGTGTTCGAGTGTCCGTCGTCAGAGTTTTTGAGACAGATGGCGGGCTGATTTAGCGGAGGCTCTGGCCCATCTTGGTTGTCATTTTAGGCTGCGGCTTTGCGATGGTGCAAGCGCCGCTGTTCGATGGTCTGTCGCTTGATCCTTTCTCTTTGCGACAAGATGGTTTGGCCGCGCCCGAAGTAGACGTCGGCTGGAGTGAGATTGTCGAGGCTCTCGTGATAGCGCCGATGGTTGTAGCGCTCGACAAAGGCGGCGATCTGGGCTTCGAGATCACCCGGCAGGAAGTAGTTTTCCAGCAGGATGCGGTTCTTCAACGTCTGGTGCCAGCGCTCGATCTTGCCCTGGGTCTGAGGATGGTTCGGTGCACCGCGGGTGTGATCCATGTCGCGATCCTGAAGCCAGTTGGCCAACTCGCCGACGATGTAGCACGGCCCGTTGTCGGAAAGCAGACGCGGCCGCTGACGCACCGTCGCCCTATCGCAGCCCGATGCTGTGAGCGCCAGGTTCAGCGTATCGGTGACGTCCTCGGCCTTCATGGTGGCGCACAGCTTCCAGGCGATGATGTAACGGGAGAAGTCATCGAGGATGGTGACAGGTAAAACCAACCCCAGCCGATGACCTTCAAATAGGTGAAGTCGGTCTGCCACAGCTGGTTGGGCGCCGTCGTCTTGTCCTTGAACTCGTTGGCAGCCTTGATCACGATGAAAGCCGGACTGGTGATCAGGTCGTTCGCCTTGAGCAGGCGATAGACGGAAGCTTCCGAGACAAAATAGCATTCTGTGTCGGTGAAGGTCACAGCCAGTTCCCGCAGCGACAGTTCCGGCTTGTCCAGGGCAAGTTCGACGATCCGATCCCGCACGTCACCAGGAATGCGGTTCCAGACCCGGCCAGGTCTCGGGCTGCGATCATCAAGCGCTTCGACGCCACCGGTCAGAAAACGGTCATACCATCGGTGGAAGGTGGCGCGCGGGATGCCAAGTTGGTCCAATGTGCGGCGCGCCGGCAAGTGGGACTGCTCAACGATCCGGATAATCTCAAATTTTCTCGGAGGCGGGGTATCTCATTCGTCGTCGCCCCCATCCGCGATCATGCTTTTTTTGAGCAGTCGCAGTTCCAGAGCTTGTTCGGCAACCACCTCTTTCAGTGCACGAGCCTCGCGCCGCAGCACCTTGACCTCGTCGGTGGTGGCAGCGCGGGCCGTATCGCCTGCCAGCCGCTTCTTGCCGGCTTCGAGAAACTCCTTCGACCAATTGTAATATAGACTCTCGGCAATCCCCTCGCGCCGGCACAGCGCCGCGATCGACGCCTCGCCACGCAATCCGTCCAGCACGATGCGGATCTTCTCCGCCGCGCCATACTGCTTGCGGGTCACCCGGCGGATGTCCTTGATGACCTTTTCCGCCGACGGCTTTGTCGCTTCCATTTTCTGTCTCATCGTCATTCCTTTGAAAGGTAAGCGTTGTCCCAACCCCACCTTCCGCGTCCGTTCGTGATCTGAGATTCAGCGCGTGCGGTATATTTGGATGGGAGGTTCTCCATGGAGCGCTCAGCGGAGGTTCTCGGTCAGGTTGACCTGATTGTCGGACCCAAGGGGAAGCGGCATTGGCCGGAGGCTTTGAAGGCCCAGATTGTGGCCGAGACGTTGGTGGAAGGTGCGACGGTCAACGCGGTTGCGCGGCGGTATGATATGCGCCCGAACCACGTGTCGGAGTGGCGGCGGCTGGCGCGGACCGGCAGGTTGGTTTTGCCTGCGATCTCTGAGGACATCGGGTTTGCGCCGATCATTGTGCGCAAAGAACCTGTTCCGGAACCGGCGCCCGCGGCTGGTGCGCTGGATGTGATCCGGGGCGAGGTGACGCTGCGGCTGGATGCAACTACGCCGGCCGTGCGGATCGCAGAGATCGTTCGCGCATTGAACGCCGCAGGATGATCTTCCCGTCCAACCGGGCGCGGATCATGGTGGCGACCAAGCTGATCGACTTCCGCAAGGGGCATGACGGGCTTGCAGCACTGGTGAAGAACGAGCTGCACAAGGACCCATTCACCGGCACCGTATTTGTGTTCCGGTCCCGCAAGGCCGACGGCTGAAGTTGCTTTACTGGGACGGCACCGGGTTGGTGATGGCCTATAAGCGGCTGGAAGAACACACCTTTACCTGGCCCGCGATCAAGGACGGGGTGATGAACCTTGGCCATGCGCAGTTCGAGGCGTTGTTCTCGGGGCTGGATTGGCGACGGGTTCGGACGGTGGAAGTGCGAGCCCCGACGGCCGTGGAATAGCTGCGGCAAGATGAATCACCACGTTGATTACATGGGGGAATCCAGCGTGAATTTGCTATTCTTTGCCCATGATGAACATGGCCGATCTTCCTGATGATGTTGCCGCGCTGAAGGCGATCGTGATCGCTGTTCATGCGCGCAACGAGCGTCTGGAACTGCTGGTTGCGGCCTTCAAACAGGCGATGTTCGGGCGCAAATCCGAACGGCTCGACCCGGATCAGTTCGAATTGGCACTGGAGGACATCGAGATCGGCATTGCCACGATCAGGGCCGAGGAAGAGGCTTGCGAGGTGGTGCCCAAACCGGCCGTTTCCAGCCCGCGTGCTGCCAATCGCGGCTCGCTTCCCAAGCATCTGCCGCGCATCGAAGAGGTGATCGAACCTGACACGCAGATCTGTGCCTGTGGCGGCAGCTTGCATCAGATAGGCGAAGACGCGTCGGAACGCCTCGATGTGATCCCGGCCCAGTTCCGCGTCATCGTGACCCGCCGCCCGAAGTATGCCTGCCGGTCCTGCTCGAACGGTGTGGTGCAAACGCCTGCGCCGGCGCGCCTGATCTCCGGTGGCATGCCAACCGAGGCGACCATCGCGCATGTGCTGGTCGCCAAATATGCCGATCATCTGCCGCTCTACCGCCAAGCGCAGATTTACAGCCGCCAAGGCATCGAGCTGGACCTCTCGACGCTGGCGGCCTGGGTCGGCAAGGCGGCCTATGAACTGAAGCCGGTGTTCAACGCGCTGATCGCCGATCTGAAGCGGTCAACCAAGCTGTTCATGGATGAAACCCGTGCCCCGGTTCTCGATCCAAAGGCAGGCAGGACCAAGACCGGATACTTCTGGGCACTGGTCCGCGATGATCGGCCCTGGAGTGGCACGGCCCCGCCGGGTGTGGCCTTCACCTATGCCCTGGGGCGCAGCGGGCAATATGCCGATGACATTCGGCGAGGCTTCACCGGCATCCTGCAAGTCGATGGCTACGCGGGGTACAACCGTCTGATCCAACCCGACCGGACTGGCCCCGCCATCCAGCTGGCCTATTGCTGGGCACACGCCCGACGCAAACTCTTTGAAGTTGCCCGCAACAGCACCGCACCGATCGCCGAGGACGGGCTCAAACGCATCGCCGAGCTTTACAAGATAGAGGCCGAAATCAGGGGCTTGGCACCAGAGGCCCGCCTGGCCATCCGCCAAGACCAGTCAGCACCGAAGATCGCCGACTTCGAGACCTGGCTCACCCATCACCGGGCCCGCGTATCCGCAAAATCCCCCTTGGGAGAGGCGCTGAAATACATCGCAAAATATTGGACAGGCCTTTGCCTGTTCCTAACAGACGGCCGCATCGAGATCGACAACAACACTGTCGAGCGCACCATCCGGCCCATCGCCTTGAACCGGAAAAACGCTCTCTTCGCAGGTCTTGACGCGGGTGCCGCGAACTGGGCTATAATCGCCTCACTGGTCGAGACCTGCAAACTCAACGCCATCGAGCCCCATGCCTACCTGACCGCAATCCTCCAAGCCATCGTCAACGGGCACAAACAGGCCCAGATCGACGATCTGCTGCCGTGGAATTACGCCACCAAGGTGTGATCGGTGCACCGTGTGTGGACGCCCCTTGGAATGCAAGCGATTTTGAGACGTTCTTGGCATGTGGTCAGGTGCAGTCGTGTGTCCGGCCTCATGATACGGCTTGCGACACGCCGCTGGCCTGTATGGAGATGCGCGGATCAGATCCAACTCGCTTACGCGGGCTCAAATGCCCAGCGGTGCTACCCTGGTTTTTCCAACCCCGTCTCATTGACCGTTTGCCCTTACACGCCTCCGTCCTGCTCACATCCTCCAACGCACCGAATACGTCACCGCATCATGCGGCAACGGCCGGAACCCGGTAAGTTCCCCCTTTGGTCAAGAGCGCCCAGATCGTCCTCGCCATCTTGTTGGCGAGCGCCACCGCCACAACCATGCGCGGTTTGCGCTTCAAAAGCTCGGCAAGCCAAGGGTTGTTTGATCCTCGTATCGTCGCCCAGCGGACAACGGCCATGGCCCCTGTGATGAGCAAGCGCCGTATATCCCGTTGCCCCATCTTCGACATTCGTCCGAGAATGGCTTTGCCGCCCGTCGAATGCTGGCGTGGGGTCAGCCCCAACCATGCCGCAAAGTCACGCCCCTTGGAAAAGCTTTCCATCGGCGCCGAGAAGGCGGCGACTGCCGCCGCACAGATCGGTCCGACGCCCGGAATTGTCATCAGACGAGCCGAGGCCTCGTCCTTTGGTGCCCGCGCCCGCAGTCGCACCTCAAGGGCGGTTATTTGTTCCTGCTGGCCATCAATCTGATCCAGCAACATTTGGGCGATCTCAATGACTTCATTGGGCAGATCAGCCTCCGGAGCGGTCATGGGTGCACGCAGCCGTTGGAGATGAACCGTTCCCTTGGGAGCGATAAGGCCGAACTCCGCAAGGTGCCCGCGCAACGCATTAATCGTTTGTGTCCGCTGCCGCACCAGAAGATCCCGCGCCCTGAAGGCCATGCCGAGCGCCTGCTTCTGCGTGTCTTTCACGGCAACCGTTCGCATGGTCGCCCGCGTCGCGGCCTCGGCAATAGCTTCTGCATCCGCCGCATCGTTCTTCTGCCGCTTCACGAAAGGTTTGACATAGATCGGCGGGATAAGGCGGACATCATGACCCAGAGCTGCGATCTCGCGCCCCCAGTGATGCGCAGAAGCGCAAGCTTCTAACGCAACAATACAAGCCGGTTGCTTTGACAGAAACTCAAGCACCTTCCCCCGCGCCAGCTTCTTGCGAAAAACAACGCCGCCGTTGGCCGTGGCACCATGCGCCTGAAACGTATTCTTGGCGATATCTAGCCCGATTATGCTAACCTCTTCCATGGACGCTTCCTCCTTTGTAGAGCCCAATCACGCCCTACCTTGGCACAAGATGCCGTCAGAGGGGGCGTCCACCCCATCGCTTACGGAACACGAACATATGGCCGCTGAACGGGTTCTGCTGCATCGTCTGCTCCGCCTGCCCGGCCAGCGAGGCAAAGCCCTTGCGCATGTCCGTCACCCCGGCCGCCGGCCAGACCTGCGTGCTCATCGGAACCGGGATCATCCCGACAGGCCGCGGATCAGCCGGGCCAATGCCTCGGGATCATAAGACCCGGTGATCCGCAGACGATGCCCGCCCGCAAGCTCAACCTCGATCTGGCCCTCGGTTGTATTGCGCCGAGGTGCTTCATGACGGGCATGATCGACAATCTCGACCGGCAGGAAACAGGGCGCTTGCGCCACAGACTGCGCCGCGCCTGGCGCAAACCGTGGGTCCCGCAGCCATTTGAAGATCAGATTGGCATTCAACCCATAGCGCCGCGCGGCCTGCGCAACCGATACATCCGGCGCCGTCGTCTGAAGACAGATCGACCGCTTCTCGTCATCAGACCAAAGCCGCCTCGTTCGACGCGCCACCCGCAACCCCATAGTGTCCACTATCCATAGCGGACACTAACCGACAAACCCAATCACCGGCAGAGCAGTCAGGCCGGACGGTTACCTATAAGTCGCGTACGGCTGGCTCGCAAAGTTGTGCTCAATCAATTTTCGCATTCGACTCCGGTGAGTCTCGCCGATGCAGAGTAACCGCCCGACATTGACCGCCTTATGAGGGCACCTGGCTTGGTTTAGGGACGTCCATAATGACGTCATTATGGACGTCCCTTATGCGAGGTCGACATGCGCGGTGATG
>JANPCS010000351.1:0-10544 GCA_031431065.1 Hyphomicrobiales bacterium
GGGTTGACCGCCAGGGCCTTCTCGGCCTCGGCCTTGGAACCTTCGCGATCATTGAGGCGGAACAGGACGGCCGCCCTGAGGGCCAGAACAGCACTGTCGTTCTTGCGCAGTTCGTTGGCGGCATTGGCGTGGATCAGGGCCTGGTCGGTATCCCCGAAGGCCAAAAGATAGGTTGCCAACTTTACTTTTGCGTCAACCTGTTGCGGGTCGAGATCGACGACGCGCTGCAGGGCGCCGACCACGGCTTTGGTGTTGCCCGCCTTCTCTTCGACAAGTGCCAGCCCATACCAGGCGGCGGACATCTTCTCATTGTATTTGATGGCATTGCGGAACTCGAGGCTGGCCCGGACAAACTCACCTTTTTCGACGAGTTCATTGCCGCTTCTATAATGCGCCTCGGCACGCTGCTCAGGTGAGGAACAACCGGCCAGCACGAGAGGAAACAATACAACGACGGTGCGCGATAGGAGCGCGGCCCGCTCAACAAACCAGTGGTTCATGTGACGCCATCTCTTTTGATTGGGACTTGACCAAGCCCTAAACATAATAGTGCAATTTGCGGTAAAATCTAGGCTAACGCCGCCGGAAGGCCTGGATCCCTGAAGTAACGATTAATTTTAATCGCCAGGTCAACCAATCCGAAGCGGCCTTTAGCACGCGATGTGCCGCAAGCATATCTATCCTCCGCTCCATTCATGTTGGCAACAAGGCCCATTTCAAACCAAGGTTTATTGTGCTGGGCCACTATCGCGTTACAGGCCACTGATTACAAAAATGTAATCAACTGCAGACAGATACCCACTCGCCATTCTTCGAATGGCCATGCCGGTCTCAGAGCGGCAGGCGGAAATAATCGATGGTCCGCGCCAATCCGCGGTCAAGAGCGATCTTGGGTTCCCAGCCAAGTTTTGCCTTGGCAATGGAAATGTCGGGCTGGCGCTGTTTCGGATCGTCGGCAGGAAGCGGCATGTGAACGATCGTCGACTTCGAATCCGTCAACTGCAAAACCTTCTCAGCCAGTTCCAGCATCGTGAACTCTCCGGGATTGCCGAGGTTCACAGGGCCCGTCACCGAACGGTCCGACTCCATGAGGCGGAGAAAGCCCTCGATCAGGTCGTCGACATAACAAAATGAACGTGTTTGAGAACCGTCGCCGTAAATTGTGATGTCCTCGCCGGCCAGGGCTTGAGTAATGAAGTTCGAAACGACGCGCCCATCTCTCGGATGCATGCGCGGTCCATAAGTATTGAAGATGCGGGCTACCTTGATGCCGACGCCGTGCTGACGGTGATAATCGAAGAACAGCGTTTCAGCACTGCGCTTGCCTTCGTCATAGCAGGAACGCGTACCGATGGGATTGACGTTGCCCCAGTAGTCCTCCGTCTGCGGATGAACCGCCGGATCGCCGTAGACCTCGCTGGTCGAGGCCTGGAAAATACTGCACTTCAACCGCTTGGCGAGGCCCAGCATGTTCATGGCGCCGAGGAACGACGTCTTGATCGTGTAAACCGGGTTATGCTGGTAGTGCGGCGGCGAGGCCGGGCAGGCAAGATTGTAGATCTCGTCGACCTCCACCTTGAGGGGAAAGCAAACGTCGTGGCGGACGATCTCGAAGCGCGGATTGCCATGATGCTGCTCAAGGTTGCGTTTGGCGCCGGTAAAGAAGTTATCGACGCAAACGACTTCATGACCCTGCTCGATCAGCCTGTCGACGAGATGCGATCCAAGAAAACCAGCGCCGCCGGTCACCAGTATCCGCTTGCGGCTTTCGTACAATCTCGACATCGCCGTTCAGGCCGATGAGCCGGTTTTGAATGCAATGATCCCGGCTGCCATCGGGGCCTGGGGCACCTGCGTGGCGCGGCCGATCGAGTGGTAGGTAAGGCCTGCCGCCTTCAGATCGTCGGCGGAAAAGAGGTTGCGGAAATCGATCATCACCTTGTGGCGCATGTCGCGGCCAAGCCGGGTGAGATTGAGGCCGCGAAACACATTCCATTCGGTCAAAACCACCACCGCGTCGGCACCGATTGCGGCTGAATAGGCGTCAGCACACCATTGCACCGATTCGAAACTGTCGCGGCCATTGTCCATGGCGACCGGATCGAAGGCGGCAACCGCAGCGCCGCGCTTCTGCAGTTCGGGAATGACGGTTAGCGCCGCCGCATCGCGGATGTCATCGGTCTCAGCCTTGAAGGCGATGCCCAACAGGGCGATTTTCTTACCCTGCAGCTTGCCGCCCACCGCATTCTGGATGCGGTCGGCCAGTGCCTTCTTGCGCGCTTCGTTGGCGGCAATGACGCTCTCGACGATCGTAAATGGGTCGCCAAAGTGGCGCGCCGTTGCCGCCAGGGCGCGCGTATCCTTGGGAAAACAAGAGCCGCCATAACCGGGCCCCGGGCTCAGGAACTGCAAGCCGATGCGCTTGTCGAGGCCCATGCCGCGGGCTACGTCCTGGATGTCGGCACCGACGCGCTCGCAAAGATCGGCCAGTTGATTGACGAAGGCAATGCGCGTGGCGAGGAAGGTGTTGGCGGCGTATTTGATGATCTCGGCAGCCTCGCAGGAGGTCGCAACGATCGGCACATCCTTGGCTGCCAGAGGCCGGTAGAGTTGCCGCAACACGGTTTCGGCACGCTCGGAATTGACGCCAATGACCACCCGGTCCGGCCGCAGAAAATCCTCGACGGCAGAGCCTTCGCGCATGAATTCGGGGTTGGAGGCGACCTCGAAGTCGCCGTCAGGACGGGCCTTGGCAATAATCTCACGCAGCTTGGCCGCGGTTCCCACCGGCACCGTCGATTTGGTGATGATCACCGTGAAACCTGTCATGGCGCGGGCAATTTCCTCGCCTGCCGCATAGACATAGGACAGATCGGCGGCGTCGTCGCCTTGGCGCGTGGGGGTTCCAACCGCAATCAGCACCACGTCGGCGCTGGCGACAGCATCCTTGAGGTTCTCGGTGAAAATCAGCCGGCCCGCCGCCCGGTTGCTGGCGACGATGGGTCCGAGGCCTTGTTCGTAGATCGGAATCCGGCCGTTCTCAAGAGCGGCGATCTTGCGCGGATCCTTGTCGACACAAGTAACGTCATAGCCGAAGTCGGAGAAACAGGCGGCAGATACGAGGCCCACGTATCCAGCGCCAATGACAGTGATCTTCATGTTCTTCTACCGCATCCTCGATGTCAGACTGAATGTTCGATTCAATTTCGACGGTTCCTGTTTAGCCGGTTCCACGCCAGCCGGGAATATCCACGCGGCAAATACTTATCGCAGTGGTAAAGTCATATCGTTGACAAATACGGTAAATATTCGATTGAATTGACTACTTCGCAGCGGCGCGCAGCAACGCTTGGCGCAGATTTCCCCGCTCTTCATTCAGCAAGCGCCGCGCCGCCTCGCTGGTCTTGGCGCCGGCGCAGATCAAGATGGCAAGCTTGAGGTTGCCGCCGGCTTGATCGAGCGCCGTTCTTGCCGCGGTCTCATCAGCACTCGCGATGCGCATGATAATGTCAGCGGCGCGCCGTTTCAGTTTGGCATTTCCGGCCTGCACATTCACCATCATGCCGTCATGAACGGCTCCCAGCTTGATGTGGGTGAGTGTGGACAAGAGATTGAGCGCCGCCTTCTGGGCGGTGCCTGCCCCCAGGCGGGTAGAACCGGCAATGACTTCCGGGCCGGAGTTCAGGAGGATTTCCAGATCGGCAAGCTTGCCCAGAGGCGTGTCCGGCGTATTGACAATCGCGATGACGAAAACGCCCTGCCGCCTGGCTTGTCCCGCGACGGCGGCCGTGTAGGGGGTCGCACCGGATGCGGCGATGGCGATCAGAATGTCGCCGGCCTTACAGATGGCCGCATCGCTTACGCCCGCTACGGCATCGTCCTCGGCATCGGCCAGCGTGTCGATCATCGCGGCGCGGCCACCGGCGATGCAATAGAGGATCTGGTCCTCCGCCATGCCGAAAGTGGCGGGAAGCTCGGAACCGTCCTGCACCCCGATACGAATCGAGGTTCCGGCCCCGGCATAGATCAGGCGGCCACCGGCGGTGAGGCGGTTGGCGATGACAGTGGCGGCCTGCGAAATCCCGGAATGCGCGGCGCGAACGGCTGATATGGCGCGTTCCTGGCCTTCAGTGAGCGCGTCGAGGATGCGGGCATCGTCCCAGGTGTCGATCCCGGCCATGCCGGCCAGCAACGTCTCGGTTTGCGGGTGTTCGGTTTCCATGGCGCTACCCATAGCAAATCACAGCCATCGACAAAGCCACTTTCAACTCAGGTGTCTTTTGCTATTGGTGTGTGCATGAACGAAGAACCCCGCCTTTTTCTTGGTATCGACGGCGGCGGAAGCCGGTGCCGGGCGCGTATCCGCGATGCGCACGGCCACTTGCTGAGCGAAGCCATGGGTGGAGCCTCGAACATCTATCAGGACTTCCAAGGGGCAATTGCGACCATCGTAGCAACCGCGGCTGAAGCCGCGGCCAAGGCCGGCCTGACAACGCGCGACCTGCACGCCGGCCTGGGGCTTGCCGGAATTGTGACCTCAGTGGGAGTCGAGAAGATCGAGGCCGCCTATCTGCCCTTTGCGTCGGTCACCGCCGACAATGACGCCTATGCCGCCTGTGTCGGAGCCTTCTCGGGAGCCGATGGCGGCATTGTCATCGCTGGTACCGGTTCCATCGGTCTGGGCGTGGTGAATGGCGTCCGCCACATGGTGGGCGGCTGGGGTTTTCAGCTTGGCGATCATGGTTCAGGCGCCTGGGTCGGCCATCATGGCGTGCGCCGCGCGGCCTTGGCCATCGACGGCCTGCTGCAGCCGACCCGGCTGATCGACAACATCCTGTCGCGCACTGGCGCTACGCGTTCCGCCTTGTCGCGCTGGTCGGAACAGGCCGTGCCGAAGGATTACGCGCAATTTGCTCCCATCGTGTTCGAATGCGCCGGCCAGGGCGATGTTCAGGCCATGATGATCGTCATCGAGGGTGCTGCGGCCATCTCAAATCTTGGCCGCGCCCTGTTGGCGCGCGGCGCCAAGTCCATCTGCCTCCTCGGCGGTTTGGCGGCGGCCTACCCGGCCTATCTCGACGCCGACGTGAGACGGTCACTGGCGGTACCGCAAGCCGATGCCATGGATGGCGCCATCATGATGGCACGGCGTAACCAGGGCCTGGAAGACCGCTGGCCATGAAGGGGGAGCCGCGCCCATGAGCCATATGGCGGACGAAGCCCGTGAAGCACCGCAAGCCGTGGCTCGCTTTCTCGAGCACAATGCCGCGGCACTCGCCGATCTTGGACGGCGCCTGCGCGATCGACCGCCGCCGGTGGTCCTGACTTCGGCGCGCGGCAGTTCGGACCATGCTGCAGGTTACTTCAAGTATCTCACCGAAATACAGCTCGGCGTACCCTGTGCCTCGATCGGCGCCTCGGTGGTTTCGGTCTATGGCGCTCAGCTGAAAGCCAAGGGAGCAGTCTGCCTCACCATCTCGCAATCGGGCAAGAGTCCCGATATCGTGGCGCTGCAGGACGCTGCCAAACAAGCCGGGGCGCTCACCGTCGCGCTGGTCAATGTGGCGGACTCGCCCGTGGCCCGCAGTGCCGATATCTGCCTGGCGCTCAATGCCGGAGCCGAACTGAGTGTCGCCGCCACGAAATCATTCATCGTTTCCTGTGTGGCTGGGGCTGCAATCACAGCGCATTGGCTGAACGCCCCTGCTCTCTTGGCGGCAGCGCAGCGCCTGCCCGAAACACTCGGTAAGGCAATCCGCATCGAATGGCCGGAGTTTGTCAACTTCGCCATCGAAACTACTTCCCTTTATGTGCTGGGCCGCGGTCCGTCACTCCCCATTGCGGCGGAGACGGCACTGAAACTCAAAGAGACCTGTGCCATTCATGCCGAGGCGCACTCGGTGGCGGAAGTGATGCATGGACCTTGGGAGTTGATGAGAGAGAATTATCCCGTTCTCGCCTATGCGCCCAATGATGCGGCTTTCAGCCTGACGCAAGAAGCCGTGGCGAAAATGCGGAATGCAGGCGCCAATGTGCAGGTGATTGGCCATGGTGGGTTTGCCTTCGCGCCGGCCCATGAGCCGTTGCTCGACCCCGTCTCGATGATGCTCACCGCTTATCTGGCTATCGAGCAACTGGCGCGGGCCAAGGGCCGCGATCCCGACCGGCCGCGGCTGCTAAAAAAGGTGACGGAGACGATGTGATGGCATTGGCCTTGACCGGAGCCCGGGTGTTCACGGGCGAGAATTTCCTCGATGATCATGCGGTGGTCATCAGCGGCGAGCGCATCGCCCAGGTGGTGCCGCGTCAGGCCATCGGCGCCATGGACTCGCGCGATCTCGGTGGTGGCATCCTGGCACCGGGCTTCATCGACGTGCAAGTCAATGGTGGCGGTGGCGTGCTGCTTAACGATACGCCGACAGTGGATGCGGTACGCAGTATTGCCGTTGCGCATCGGAAATTCGGCACGGTGGGTCTGCTGCCTACCGTCATCACCGATGCGCCCAGTATCTTGCAACAGGCTGTTGGTGCGCTGCGCGAGGCCCGCGCGCAAGGTGTTCCCGGCGTTCTCGGCATTCACATCGAGGGACCGTTTCTCGATGCCGAACGTAAAGGAGCGCACGTACTGCGCTTCATCCGTCCGATGACTGAAGCGGACGCAACGTGGATCGGCAATCTCGGTTGTGGCACGGTCATGTTGACGCTGGCCCCCAATCGGGTGGAGCCGGGCCTCGTCCGGCAACTGGCGGTAGCGGGCGTGCTGGTCAGCCTCGGCCACGCCGAAGCCAGCTACGCCGAGGCCGTCGCGGCGATTGATGCGGGCGCGCGGGCCTTCACCCATCTCTACAACGCCATGAGCCAGTTGAACGGCCGCGATCCGGGCATGGTTGGGGCTGCACTTGCAGGCCCCGGCAGTTTCGTTGGCATCATCGCCGATGGCATCCACGTTCACGATGCCGCAATGCAGGTGGCCTTTGCCGTCAAGCCGCCAGACAGCATGATGCTGATCAGCGATGCCATGCCAACGGCGGCCGGCGGGCCATCGCAGTTCGAGTTGCAGGGCCGCACGGTGCGGCGCGAGAACGGCAGGCTGCAGCTTGACGATGGCACGCTGGCGGGCTCCAACCTCACCATGGACGAAGCGGTACGATACTGCGTGCAACGTTTGAAGCTCGATCTCGCTGTGGTGCTGCGCATGGCGTCGCTCACACCGGCGCGGTTCCTGCGCATGGACCATGAGTTGGGCCGCATCCGTCCCGGTCATCTTGCAAGCCTCGTGCATCTGGGTGACGATCTCAGCGTGCGCGCAACCTGGATCAACGGCCTGTGAAGCTTCTCGGCGCCGTCAGCCATGGCAGCGGGCCGGTCAATGAAGACGGCTATGGCGTCATAGCAAATGGTGGCGATGTCTCCGCCGCCTGGGTCTTCGATGGCGTCACGGGAATCAATGAACGCAATTATCTGGGCGGCGCCAGCGATGCGCACTGGCTGGTGGCACGCGCGCATGCGCATCTGCTCGATCTGGCGGTGCGTGACATGCCACTTCAAGACTTGTTGCGGGTTCTTGTTGGCCGCCTGATCGCCGATTGGGCTCAGGTCTCTTCCGGCATTGATTTACCGGCAAGTTACGATCCGCCCGCCGCCTGCCTCATTCTGGTGAAACGCTATGGCAGGTCCTGGCAGGCGCTGAGGCTTGGCGACTCCTGCCTGCTGCCGCGCCATTCCGGTAACGATCATCGCATGTTCGCCGAGAGTCCCAATAACGCTTTCGATCACTGGCTGTCGGGTGAGGCGAAGAAGCGCCGCGATGCCGGCGTGCTCGATATCAAGGCGCTGATGGCCGAGTTCCGGCCGCAACTGCAGGCGGGACGCGCCAAGCGCAACCGGCCCGATGGCTACAGCATACTCGAGTGCAGCGAGGCGGCCCTCGCCATGCCGGAATACATCGACCTCGGATCGCCTGATGAAATTCTTCTGTGTACAGATGGGTATTACCGGGCCGTCGATCACTACGGACTCTATGATGCGGCGGGTCTCATCGATGCGAGTACCGTCAGTGTGGACCAGGTGCTGGCGGAATTGCGGGCGGTCGAGGCGTCCGACCCCGGATGCGAACGCTACCTGCGCTTCAAACCTGCCGATGATGCAACAGCGATGATGTTGTCAAGCCGAGAGCAGCGAGATGGCGTGCTCCCCACTTGATGAGCGCTTCGCAACTCAGGTGCGCTGGCGATCCTTCACATACCAGTTCCAGGCGGACGAAATGATCTGATCGAGATCGCTGTTGCCAGCCTGCCAGTTGAGCACTTGGCGGGCCTTGGTTACCGCCGCCACCAGTTCGGCGGGATCGCCGGCGCGCCTTGGCGACATGCGGTGCGGTACTGGTTTTCCGGCAGCGCGGCCCGCCGCATCGAGCACTTGCCTGACGCTGGCGCCATGGCCGGTGCCGAGGTTCACCGCATCGGATTTGCCGCCGTCCATGAGATAGAGCGCTCCGGCGATATGCGCTAATGCGAGATCGTTGACGTGAATGTAATCGCGCACGCAGGTGCCATCGGGCGTCGGGTAGTCGTTGCCGAAAATGTCCAATGCGTCGATGTCGCCCGCCGCCGCCATCAGGGCGCGTGGAATGAGATGCGGTTCGGGATCGTGGCGTTCACCCGTCTCGCCATCGGGATCGCAGCCACAGGCATTAAAGTAACGGAGCGCCATGTAACGGATGCCATGGGCATGATCGAAGTCACGGCACAGCTGCTCCATCATCAGCTTGGAGTGGCCATAAGGATTAATCGGCCGCTGCGGAGTCTCTTCGGTGATCGGCATGCGTTCGGGCTGGCCGTAGGTGGCGCAGGTCGATGACACGATCAGGTTCGAAACCTTGGCCCCGGTCATCGCCTTGAGGATTGACAGGGTGCCGCCGACATTGTTGTCGTAATACATGTGCGGGTTCGAAACCGATTCACCGACATAAGCAAAGGCGGCGAAGTGGATGACGGCCTGCGGAGCAAACCAGCGCAATGCCTCGCGCAGCGTCGGCGTATCGCGGATGTCGGCCTCGACCAGATGCCCCCATTTCACCAGATCGCGATGGCCGCGCGACAGGTTGTCGTAGACCACGACTTCGTGTCCGGCCTTGGCCAGCAGCTTGGCGGTATGGCTGCCGATGTAACCCGCCCCGCCAGTCACCAGAAATCTCGCCATGCCTCTTGTCCTCCGCCCGAATGTCCCGGCACAACCTGATGCAGAGAGGCTAATATTCCGTCAGCATGAGCGGCTTTCAGTTGGCGGCGGGGCGGCCCGAGGATTCGCGGATTCGGAGATCGCCGCTGAAGGTCAGATGCCGGACGGCGGCCGGCGAACGCCCTTCGATGCGCGACACCAGCAGGTCCCAGGCATGGCGCGCCAGTTGCTCGGTCGGCTGTGCCACGGCGCTGACGTAGGGCCTCAAGGCTGTCATCCAGTCGAAATCATCAAAGCCGATAAGCGAGATATCGCGCGGCATGGCAAGCTGCAGGCTCTGGATGGCCTTGATGGCGCCAAGTGTTGCGACATTTGTCGCCGCAACGATGGCAGTGACCCGGTCCTCGCGCCGCAACTCCTGCTCAATGGCGCTGCGCCCGCCGTCGATGGTATGACCACCGACCAGCACTCGGAAGCCGGACTTCGCTCCAGCCTCGGTGAGCGCGCGTTCGATGCCGCTGGCGCGGTCGCGGCTGGGGGCCAGTTCGACGTCGGGCAACAGGACGGCGACCTTGCGATGACCGAGATCGGTCAGAGCCCGGCCGGCGCGGTAGCCGCTGTTCTCGTTGTCGAGACCCACCGTGTCGAAATCCGCAAGATCGAGCCCGCGGTCCATCAGCACGGTGGCAGGCAGGCCACGGCAATCGAGGCCCCCACCGATGCCGTGGTCCGAGGCCGGATAGACGATCAGCCCTTCGAGCTGACGCGACAGCAAGGCCTCGATACGCTCACGCTCGCGGGCCTGATCCTCGCCGCTGGTGACGATGACCAGATCATAGCCACCGGCAATCGCCTGTTTCTCGAATTCGCTGGCCATCTGCGCAAAAAAGGCATTGGTGATCGACGGGATCACCAGCCCCACCAACCGGCTCCTGCGGTTTCTGAGACTGGCAGCATTGCCGTTGGGCCGGAAACCCAAGTCCTCAATAGCTTTCAGCACCTTCTCGCGGGTCTTGGCGCTGGCCCGGCCCGTGGCGTTGACCACATGGCTGACAGTCGCCGTCGAGACCGCGGCGCGGGCCGCCACATCCTTGATGGTCGGAGTCCTGGCCGTCATCGCCTCAGGTCATTTTGACAGGCATGCTGCGGTTGCGGGCGACCGTCTCGCGCTGGGCCTTTCGGCAGACCACGGGCGGCAAACCTTTGAGGATCAGTTCGGCGTCGGCCACGGCTTGGCGGCCGATATCGAACAGCGCATCCGGCATGCCGCCGGTGCGGTGCGCCGACAACAGCAGTCCTTCGATCTGGCGCACCGGATCGTTCTTGGCAACAGGCTCAACAGGGAACACGTCGGTTGCGGCGCG
>JANPCS010000352.1:0-5061 GCA_031431065.1 Hyphomicrobiales bacterium
TGGGTTGCAGCCGCCAAAAGGCGAAGTCGCCGAAACCGGCATAGAGAGCGGCTTCCTGGAGGCGCGCAAGATAGCGGCGCTGCAGCCCTGCCTCATCTACCTTGACAAAGCGGCCCATGACGGTCACCCGTGGGCCGGTCAAGGCGTCTCCGGAAGCCGGGGGCTCTGCCACCAACAGGCTGGCGCGGGTGTCGGCCAGAAGGTTCCTGGTATGCCAGGCCAAGGTTGAAACCAGGATCAGGGGCCAGCCGGTCACATCGGTTGCGAGATTAACCAATGAAGCATAGGGAATGCCGTCCTCCCGGTTCAGGGTGCTCAAGGTGGCGGTTCTGGCCCGTCGCAAGAGCTGCCGCGCTTCAGTACCGGTAAAGCTTCTTTGTGTACTCATGATCTCGCCTCGCATTCTTCGCCAAGAGCCCTTATCATCTCCGCCACATTTTGTTCCAGTTCGGCCCCTAGTGCCAGAAGAAGGGAATTTTGAAGGATGAACAAGAAGATGCCGACGATCGCACTGGTCGATGACGACCGCAACATTCTGACCTCGGTGGGCATGGCGCTCGAGAATGAGGGTTACAGCGTGCAGAAATACAGTGATGGCGCCACCGCCCTGCAAGGCCTGCAGGACAATCCGCCCGACATGGCGATCTTCGATATCAAGATGCCGCGCATGGACGGCATGGAACTGTTGCGCCGCATCCGCCAGAAATCCGATCTGCCGGTGATCTTCCTGACTTCAAAGGACGAAGAGATCGACGAGCTCTTTGGCCTCAAGATGGGGGCCGACGATTTCATCAAGAAGCCGTTCTCGCAACGCCTGCTGGTCGAGCGCGTCAAGGCCGTGATGCGGCGCATCGTCAACCGCGAGCCAGGTGCCGCCCCCACCGAAGCCGCCAAGGTCATCGAGCGCGGCAAGCTGGCCATGGACCCCGACCGCCATTCCTGCACCTGGGATGGAAAACCGGTGACGCTCACCGTCACTGAATTCCTCATCCTGCAATCGCTGGCCCAGCGCCCCGGCATCGTCAAGAGCCGCGATGCGCTGATGGATGCGGCCTACGACGATCAGGTCTATGTCGATGACCGCACCATCGACAGCCACATCAAGCGGCTGCGCAAAAAATTCAACGCCGTCGACGAGGCTTTCGACGGCATCGAAACGCTGTATGGCGTCGGCTACCGCTTCAAGGAGCAATAGGACGCTAAGGCCCAAGAGGCTTGTTCTGACATGTTGGACAAGGTGAAATCTCCCGACTCCGCCGACCGCAGCGAAGTTGACGACACAGCCGAAACCGCCGACGGTGGGCTTGCGTCCAAGTCCAAGACCGACAGCTGGTTCTGGCGCCTCGCACCGCAGCGGCTC
The DNA here is from genome assembly GCA_031431065.1 of Hyphomicrobiales bacterium. Lineage (GTDB taxonomy): Bacteria > Pseudomonadota > Alphaproteobacteria > Rhizobiales > Aestuariivirgaceae > Aestuariivirga. The sequence goes on from JANPCS010000352.1 coordinate 1,361, forward strand.
ACCAGCCGCATTGTGCTGCTCAATCTCCTCGGGTTGATCATATTGGTCAGCGGCATTCTCTATTTCAACCAGTTCCGCCAAGGGCTGATCGATGCGCGGGTACAGAGTCTCACCACGCAGGCGCAGATCATCGCCGCGGCAATTGCCGGTTCGGCAACAGTCGATACTGGCAAGATCATCATCGATCCTGAGTCTCTCGACGATAGCACCGACGACACGCTGCCCGATTCGGACCAGCTGAGCGGACTCGACTTTCCCATCGATCCCGAGACATCGGGACCAATCCTCAAGCGCCTGCTCGCCAATACAACGGTCAGGGCACGCATCATCGATGCCAACGGCAATCTGCTTGTCGACAGCCGCTTTCTTTATAGCCGCGGCGACATTGTGCAGACCGATCTGCCGCCCCTCGATCAGGACCAGAACGGAAACATCGTGTCGCTGTGGAACCGGCTTATCAGCTGGGTCTTCTCCTACGACTATCCGATGCACATCGAGTATGGCTTCGACAACGGCAGGGACTTTCCGGAAATCGCCGCGGCACTCAATGGCGCCACGGTGAGTGTGGTGCGCCTCAACGACCGGCGGCAGATCATCGTGCTGGTGTCGGTCCCGGTGCAGCGCTTCCGCGCCGTTCTCGGTGCCCTGGTGCTCTCGACGACCGGTGGCGAGATCGATAATGTGTTGCGGGCCGAGCGGCAGGTGGTACTCATGACCTTCGGCTTCGTGGCGCTGGTGACGATCCTCTTGTCGACACTGCTGGCCTCGACCATCGCGTTGCCTTTGCGCAAGCTCGCGGCGGCCGCCGAGCGGGTGCGCCGCGGCATCAACAAGCGCGTCGAGATTCCGAATTTCACTTCACGGCGCGACGAGATCGGCGATCTTTCCGGCGCGGTGCGCGACATGACCAACGCACTTTACAATCGCATCGATGCGATCGAGGCTTTCGCGGCCGATGTCAGCCACGAACTCAAAAACCCCCTGACCTCGCTTCGCAGCGCTGTCGAGACACTCGCCTATGCCAAGAACGACGAGCAGCGGAACCGGCTGGTCGATATCGTCAAGCATGACGTCAAGCGTCTCGACCGCTTGATCACCGATATCTCGGATGCCTCGAGACTCGATGCCGAGCTGGCGCGCACCGAAACGCGGCCGCTTGATCTGGGCCAGCTGATCCAGACCATCGTCACCTATGCCAACGACACACGAAAGCCCGAGCAGGCCGAGATCGTCTTTGAGGCTGCAAAATTTCCACAGAGTACCGACAAGACGCGGGGCTTCATTGTGATGGGGCACGATTCGCGCCTTGGCCAGGTGGCGCGCAATCTGATCGACAACGCCAGGTCATTCACCAAACCCGGCAGCAAGCTGAACGTCCGTCTACGGAAGATCGGCAGCGGCATCGAGCTTCGCATCGATGACAACGGGCCGGGCATCCGCCCGGACAATCTTGAGCGCATTTTCGAGCGTTTCTATACCGATCGCCCGGAAGGCAGTTTCGGCTCCAACTCCGGACTTGGCCTGTCGATTTCGAAACAGATCGTCGAGGCCCACCGGGGCCGCATCTGGGCCGAGAACCGGTATGGCAAGGCCGATGCCAATGGCGAAAAGCCGGTGCTGGGGGCGCGCTTCACCGTGCGCATTCCGGCTGCACCCACCGATGGCTGATCTCGCCGTCATTCACGGCAGCTGCGTCGCCGTCGATGGCAACGGCGTTCTGCTGCTCGGCGCGCCGGGCAGCGGCAAGTCCGATCTGGTTCTCAGACTGATCGATCACCACGGTGGCGGAACATCCGGCAGACTTCGCGCCATGCGGCTGGTGGCGGACGATCAGGTGATAATCGCCCGGCAGGGGAACGCGCTGGTGGCTTCGGCTCCCGCCGCCCTTGCAGGAAAACTTGAGGTTCGGGGTCTGGGTATTGTCAGCGTTCCGGCTTTGGCCGAGGCCGTCCTGATGCTCGCCGTGCGGCTGACGCCGGCAGCCGAAATCGAACGCCTGCCGGACCTCGAGACCAGCCGCTTCGATATCCTTGGGCAGAGCCTGCCGCTGATCCTCATTGACCCCGAAAAACCCTCGGCACCGGCCCGCATCCGGGCGGCGCTCGATCATCTTGGACCGCGCTGATGGCATATTGCATCGCCGTTGCGTTAGAGGCATTGTGCGCCACCTTTAATACGCCCGAGCGCGGAGTTTCAGTGTCACCATGATCGGACTCGTCCTGGTCACCCACGGCCGCCTGGCCGAGGAATTCCGTTATGCGCTCGAACACATCGTCGGCCCGCAGGAGGCGATCGAGGCCATCGCCATCGGTCCAGACGACCGCATGGAGAGCCGCCGCGCCGATATCGCTGCGGCCATCGCCAAGGTCAATCAGGGTGCTGGCGTCATCATCCTCACCGACATGTTCGGCGGCACGCCCTCCAATCTCGCCATTTCGCTTCTCGAAATCGGCAAGGTGGAGGTGGTGGCGGGTCTCAACCTGCCGATGCTGGTGAAACTTGCCCGCATCCGGCGCGACTATGAGCTGGACAAGGCGGCGACCGCCGCACAGGACGCCGGCCGCAAATACATCAACGTGGCCAGTCAGATTCTCGGAGACTGACTTGGCCGCGGTGTTGAAGGACATGGCGATCGTCAATCAACGCGGATTGCATGCCCGCGCCTCCGCCAAGTTCGTCAAGTGCGCCGAAGGCTTCGATGCCGATATCAAGGTCAGCCGCGACGGCATGACGGTTCCCGCCACGTCGATCATGGGCCTGATGATGCTGGGAGCGGCAATGGGGACGCTGATCGAGGTCGAGGCTTCGGGCCCGCAGGCGGAGGCCGCCGTTGCCGCGCTGGAAATGCTGGTGGCCTCCAAGTTCGACGAAGACTGAAGGGCTGCCCATCGGACAGCCCTTGCATCGGACGGCTATTCTCGAGATCAGATCGACTGCTCGATCCAGGCCTGAAGCTGGTTCTTGGGCGCCGCACCGACCTTGGTGGCGGCAACCTGGCCATCCTTGAACACCATCAGCGTCGGGATGCCACGCACGCCATAGCGCGACGGGGTGCCGGGGTTTTCGTCGATGTTCACTTTGACGATCTTGGCCTTAGGGCCAAGGCTCAAGGCAATTTCTTCAAGAGCCGGGCCGATCATCTTGCAGGGACCGCACCATTCGGCCCAGAAATCGACGACGACGGGCGTATCGGACTGCAGCACATCCTTTTCGAAGGATGCGTCGGACACCTGGTGGGTGGACATGGGGACCTCTGGGACGCGGCGGAATCGCCTGGTTACGATGGATGGAAGGTAGGGGCCCCGTCCCCCGGGGTCAAGGGCGGCTCACGGAAAGCTGATCAGCCATGCCGTCCATGACCCAATCGGGGATGTCCATGAGATGGGGTGCCGCCGTCCACAGCAGTGCCATGCGCAAGGGTTGGCCGGGATGTATCTTGCGCAGCGCGTCGCGATAACCGGCCATCTGCAAAATATAGTCCGGGTTGCAGGCTTCAATCGATCCGGGCACTTCGCGGTCGGTCTTGTAGTCGGCGACCAGAAAGCCATGTGATGTTGGCACCAGCCGGTCGATGCGGCGGCGCTGGGCCGGGCCTCCGGCTGTCTCGACCTGCAGGGACACTTCGGAAACGCCGTCCGGCGACATCAGTTCTGTGAAGGCCGGCAGGGCAATCACGCCCGATAGCTCGGCGGCGAGTTCGG
>JANPCS010000353.1:0-12282 GCA_031431065.1 Hyphomicrobiales bacterium
CTCGGCCCGCGTTGCCGGCCGCACCCGCATCGGCACCATGCTGCGCGAGATATTGCCCAATGTACTGCCGACCATCGTGGTCTTGCTGACGCTTGAAATGGGTATCGCCGTCATCGTCGAAGCGATTCTGAGTTTCGTCAACCTGTCGATCTCGACCGATGACCCGACGTGGGGCGGCATGATCGCCGAAGGCCGCACCTCGGTGCATCAGGCGTGGTGGGTGCTGGTGTTTCCGCTGTTCACGCTGTTCCTGACGGTCCTCTCCTTCAGCCAGCTGGGCGAGGGCTTGAAGGACCGCTTCGATCCGGTGCTGCGATGAGTTTCCTGTCGATCCGCGGGCTGGAATTGCGCATCAGGGGCGGCGGCCGCCTGCTGCGCGCTGTCTCGCTCGATGTCGCGGCGGGCAAGGTCCAAGGCCTCGTCGGCGAAAGTGGCGCCGGTAAATCGATGATCGGCAAGGCGGTGCTCGGCATCCTGCCGCAGGCCGTCGAATATTTGCGCGGCGAGATCCTGCTCGACGGCACCGATCTGATGAAACTCAAACCCGCCGAACGCCGCCGCCGCATTGGTGCAACCTGCGCCCTGATCCCGCAGGACCCGCTGACCGCGCTCAATCCCTCGCGGCGGATCGGGCCGCAGATCACCGACCGGCTGGTCGATATCCTGCACTGGCCGCGCGAGAGGGCTGAAGCCCGGGCGCTGCGGCTGCTGGAAGAGGTTCACATCAGCGACGGCCCGCGTGTCATGCGCTGTTATCCGCATGAGCTTTCGGGCGGCATGCGCCAGCGCATTCTCATCGCCTCGGCCTTCGCCGCCGAACCGAAGCTCATCGTCGCCGATGAACCAACGACCGCCCTCGATGTGACGGTGCAAAAGCAGATCCTCAAACTGATCGCCGCCTTACAGACCCGCCACGGCACGGCGCTTCTGTTCGTGACCCACGATCTGGGCGTCGTCTCGAAGGTCTGCCAGAGCCTCACTGTGCTTTACTCCGGCATGGTGGTCGAAGACACTGGCGTGCGTGAATTTTTCCAGGCACCCGCGCACGCCTATTCGCAAGCCCTGCTGGCGGCGACGCCGAAATACACCGACCCCCTGTCGAGCCTCATGCCGGTGCCAGACGCCGTGATCGCCGCCGTCCGCGCCGAAGTCGACGCCGCCGACCGGAACGCCGGAGCATGAGCCCGCTCTATGAGGTTGAAGGGCTGCGCCTGTCGTTGCCTGATATGACCAGAAAACCGCTGATCGGTGCGGCTCCCCGGCTGGAGATTCTGAAAGGCCTCGATTTCACTGTTCCCAAGGGCGCCATTTTCGGCATCGTCGGCGGCTCGGGCTCCGGCAAGTCGACGCTCGGCCGCGCCATGGTGCGGCTGCTCGAGCCGACAGGCGGAGCTATCCGCTTTGCTGGCACTGACATCACCCATATGAGCGAGTTGACACTCCGCTCGCTGCGCCGCCGCTTCCAGATGATTTTCCAGGACCCGATGAGCAGCCTCAACCCTCGCCACCGGGTGGCCACCATCATCGCCGAACCCATGCGCTTGCACGGCTTCGATGATGTGCCGGCCCGCGTCGCCCGCGCCCTCGATCATGTCGGGCTGCCGAGGGCCTTCGCCACCCGTTACCCGCATGAACTCTCCGGCGGCCAGCGCCAGCGCGTCGGCATCGCCAGGGCGATCGCTCTTGAACCCGAATTCATCCTCGCCGACGAAATCGTCTCAGGCCTCGACGTGTCGAGTCAGGCGCATGTGCTGAACCTGCTTGAAACCCTGGTGCACGACCTTGGCCTGACACTGGCCTTCATCAGCCATGACTTGAGCGTCATCCGCCGCCTGTGCTCGCGCGTGCTGGTGATGCAGCATGGCGTGATCGTCGAGGACCGCGAGACGGCGGCCCTCTTCGCTTCACCCCAGGCGCCCTACACGCGCGAACTCCTCGACGCCATCCCGCTGCCCGATCCCGATCAGGCCTGGGTCTGAGCTTCCGCCGCAAGGAAGCTTTCGAGCTTGGCCTTCACCTCGGCGGGCCACAGCATCGAGGTGTGCTTGTCGAGCCAGCTTGCCGCCAGCACCTGTTCACCCGACCAGCGCGGTTGCTCGCCGCAATGCACGGTATGCGTAATCCGCACCGATGACTTGCCGACCTTCACCACACTCAGCCGGAAAGTGAGACGGTCGCCGAAGAACGACGGCTTGGAGAAATCGCATGTGAGATGCACCGTCGGCGTGCCCCAGCGCTCCTTCCAGATGATCTCGTGCCACGGAAAGCCGATGTGCGACCAGAATTCCTCGATGACGCCATTGAGCATGTTGAGATAGGCCGGGTAATAGGCCGTGCCGGAAATGTCGCAATCCCCGAAATGCAGCATGCGTTCGGTTGTGTAACTCACGGTCATCGCCTTTTCTCCCCTTGCCCAGGGATTTTGGTTATCGCAACTCGGCCCAACCGCGCAATGGCGGCATGGGTCGTGCCGGCGGCCGCAGGCGAAGCCGTGCGCACGACAGCGCTTCGTATTGCAACGCTTTCGACATGTCGGCTTGCGCAATTCTCATGGCTGAGGTGGCCGTCACACCGGAAATCGGCTGGAGATGCGCGGTCTTTCGGTCACAACTTCGGTGAAGCTGCGTTCAGGCAAGCGCAGCGGAATGACGCTGCTCAAGTATTGACAAGCGCCTATCAAGAGTTGAAAGATTTGAGTGTGCCGTTTGGCCGGGACAAAAAACTGCAACCCCTCCATGGTGCGCTGCGGCGACCGTGTGGACGCTGCGGGCTCCGTGCCGGACGGTTATTCCAGATCGGCTGATACAAACAATCGACAACAAAAACGGGAGGACTTGAACCATGATGAAGCGCATTCGGGATATTCTAATCGGCAGTGTGGCAGGCTTGGCGCTGACCAGCGCCGCGGCGATTGCCGGACCGGAAATCGTCGCCGGACCCGGTGTATCGCCGGAATGCTTCGCGCCCAATACGCCCGAGACCAAGTTTCTGAAATTCCCCAAGAAGGATGGCCCCTATCGCATCGCGCTGGCCAACGGCTTCGTTGGAAACACCTGGCGGATTCAGATGATCAAGACCGCCAAGGCCTATTCCGAGCAGCCCGATGTTGCCAAGGACATCAAGGAACTCAAAGTCGTTTCGACCGGCACCGACGTTGCGGCCCAGATTGCGGCGATCGATAACTTCATCAATTCGGGTTATGACGCCATCCTGACCATCGCCGTCAACCCGACCGCCTTCACACCGGTCATCAAGCGCGCCAACAAGGCGGGCGTGGTGCTGGTCGCCTTCGACAACACCTTCGACAGCGATGAAGTGATCCAGGTCAACGAGGATCAGCTGGCCATGGGCAAGATCATGGGCAACTGGATCAAGACCAAGGTACCGGGCGGCGGCAAGATTCTCGAAATCCGTGGGCTTCCCGGCAATTCGGTGGACCGCGACCGCCACCTGGGCTTCCGTGAGATCGTTGAGGCCGCTGACGGGCCAAAGTATGAGATCGTTGAAGTTGTCGGCAACTGGGACGATGGCACGGCACAGAAAGTGGCGGCCGACGCCATCGCCGTGCACAAGAAGTTCGATGGCATGTTCGTTCAGGGCGGTTCGACAGGTGCTGTCCGGGCCTTCATGGACGCGGGCCATCCCTTCATTCCGGTTGCCGGTGAAGCCGAAAACGGCTTCCGCAAACTCTGCGCCGAGAATGCCAGCAAAGGTTTGCTGTGCTCGTCCGCCGGCCAGTCTCCGGGCCTGGTGGCGATTGCCATGAAGACCGCCATCACGGCACTGCAAGGCGAAACGCTGCCGCAATTCGTCTCCGTGCCGATCCCGCTGGTCGAGGAGCCGGACTTCAAGGCCGGCGAAAACTACTATCCGGACCTGGGCGACAACTTCTTCACGCCGAACGAGTTCCCGCCCTGCGGCGTCAACATCAAGGCGACCGAGATCATGGGCAAGTCGGAGACCGATCAGTAAACGAAGTCTGGGACAGCAACACGCCGGCGGGTGGCATCGGGCCGCCCGCCGGCCGGCGCTTTCCGGGTGAGCCATGGCAGACCGCGTTCCTCTTCTTGAACTGAAAGGTGTCTCGAAACGCTATGGCGGCATCGCGGCGCTGACCGCAGTCGATTTCTCAGCCTATGCCGGTGAAATTCACGCCGTGCTGGGCGAGAACGGTGCCGGAAAATCGACGCTCATCAAGATCGCCGCCGGGGTTACCGATGCGACCGAAGGCGACGTGCTTGTCGAAGGCCAGCCGCGGCATTTCCGCTCGCCGACCGATGCGATGCGGGCGGGCGTTGTTTGCGTCTTCCAGGAATTGTCGCTGCTGCCCGACATGACGGTGGCCGATAATCTCTCGATGGTGGCACCACCCACCCGTGGCGGGATGATCGACGCACGAGCCCAGCGCACCCGCGCCGTCGAGTTGCTGAAGCGCGTCGGCTGCGAGGATGTGCATCCGCTTGAACTCGTCAAGAACCTGCCGCTGTCGCGCCGCCAGATGGTGGAAATCGCCAAAGCCCTGGCCAAGAGGCCCAAACTTCTCATCCTTGATGAAGCGACGTCGGCGCTCACCGCCAAGGATGTCGAGCGCATCTATTTGATTATTCGCGAATTGCGCGAGTCTGGCGTGGGCATTCTCTATGTCTCGCACCGCATGCACGAAATCGAAGCGCTGTGCGATATCGCCACGGTGTTCCGCAACGGCCGCAAGATCGAGACATTCAAGAAAAACGAGCGCGGCGTTCACCAGATCATCCAGATGATGATCGGCCGCGAGGTGACCCACCATTATCCGCCGAAGCCGCCGTTTCAGGCAGATCGCGCGCCGGCCCTGACCGTCGCCAACTTGAGTTGGGGGCGCGAACTCAGCAATGTGTCATTCACCGCCGGCAAGGGCGAGATCGTCGGCCTCGGCGGCCTCGATGGCCAGGGCCAGCGCGAACTCCTGCTTGCCATGTTCGGTGTGCTGAAGGGTGTCGAGGGAACGGTAACGGTCGATGGCCAGCCGCTATCGCTGTCGGGTCCGAAACAGGCCATGAATGCCAGGCTGCCAATGGCGCTCATTCCGGAGGACCGCAAAGTCGAAGGCCTCATGCTGCCGATGAGCGTGCGCGACAATCTCACGCTGGCCTCGCTGCCGCACATGCGCTCCGGCCTCGGCATCGACAGCCGCAAGGAGGCTGACGCTGTGAAGGCAATGATTGAGCGCCTGCAGATCAAGGCACCGGATTCGGATGCCCCGGTTGCCACGCTCTCCGGAGGCAATCAGCAGAAAGTTGTGCTGGCGAAATGGCTGATGACCGAGCCGGGGATCATCCTCCTCAATGACCCGACCCGCGGCATTGACGTCGGTACCAAGCAGGAGCTCTACCGTCTGCTGCGCAATCTGGCCGCCGAGGGCCGCACCATCGTCTTCTATTCGACCGATTACGCCGAACTGATCGGCTGCTGCGACAAAGTGCTGATCCTCTATGGCGGCCACATTACCCGCGAACTCAAGGGCGATGAGTGCACCGAACACAACCTCGTATCGAGCGCACTCAACGTCGAGACTGAATCGGGAGAAGCCGCTTGACCGACTGGCGCTATTACATATCCCAAAATCTCGGCACCTTGACCGCCGTCGGGCTCTTCATCCTGATGTTCTCGATCTATATCGGCAATCATGAGGTCGGTCTCAATCCGGCGGTGGCGACAACCGCCGCCAACAAGGCCGTGCTTCTGGCCCTCGTGGCCATGGCGCAAACCCTGCCGGTGTTGACGCGCGGACTTGATCTCTCCGTTGGCATGATCTTCGTCATGGGCAATTGCCTGGCTTCGGCGATCGTCGTCGGCACGATTGGCGAAGGGCTACTGGGTTGCATCGTGGTGCTGGCCATGGGCTTTGCCGCCGGGCTGATCAATGGCGCCATCGTCGTCTGGGGACGGCTGCAACCGATCATCACCACGCTCGCCACCGGCGCCATCTATTATGGCATAGCACTGTGGATCCGCCCGACGCCGGGTGGTGATGTCCAGACCGACATCGCCGATTTCTTGACCGGGCAACTGTTCGATACCGTGCCGACGGCACTTGTGGTTCTTCTGGTGGTGGTTCTGGTGATCTGGATTCCGTACCGCAGCACGGTGCTCGGACGCGCCGCCTATGCCGTGGGCTCGAACGAGCAGGCCGCCTACATGTCGGGCGTGCCCGTCAAGCAGGCGAAACTCCTGTCCTATGCGCTTGGCGGCCTGCTGGCTTCGCTCGGTGGTCTCATGCTGACGTTCAACACCTACTCGGGCGAAGCCTCGGCGGCCATCGGCGGAACCTATACTCTCAATTCCATCGCCGCCGTGGTGATCGGCGGAACCTCGCTGTTCGGCGGTTGGGGTTCGGCCATTGGCTCCGTGTTCGGCGCTTTCGTGTTGCGCACCATTGAAGACCTGCTGTTCGTCTTCGATCTGCCGCCGCTGTGGCAGCCGTTGTTCCAGGGTGTGGTCTTGCTGGTGGCCATCAGTCTCGGCGCCGTCCGCGTCTTCCGCATCCGCAATCGCCTGGAACTCTTCACATGACATTGCAGGGCGCGGCACAACGGATTGGCCTTGATCTTCCCGTGGCGGTGGCCTTCGGCTGTATCGGGGTACTTCTATTTGGCGGCTCACTTTACTCCCAGGAGTTTCTATCCCTCGATTATCTGCTGCAGCAACTGCAGGTCGGCGCCTTCCTCGGCATCATCGCGTCGGGCGCCATGATGGTCATTCTGCTCGGCCACATCGACCTGTCGATCCCCTGGACGGTGACACTTGGCGCCATGATGGCAACCGCCTTGAGCGGCTGGATCGGCCCGCTGGGTGTCTGGCTGGCCATTCCCTTCGGCCTGCTGTGCGGCACCTTCATCGGCGTGTTGAACGGCATCGGAGTCGCCTACCTGCGCCTGCCCTCGATGATTTTCACGCTCGGCATGAATGCCGTGGTGCAGGGCTTGATGGTGCTGCACACCGGCGGCTTCGCGCCGCAGGATCACGCCACTGACGCCATGCATTTCCTCGCTGTGAAGCGCTCGATCCTCGGCATTCCGAATGCACTGTTCGTCTGGTTGTTCGTTGGCATCATCGTCATTCTGCTGCTGCGCCGAACCGCCTTTGGCCGCTCGGTCTACGCCATCGGCAATCGCGAGTCGGTGGCCTACCTGTCGGGCATCAACACCAATGCCGTGCTGATCGGCTGCTTCGCCTTCTGTGGCGCCTGTGCCGCCTTTGCGGGCGTGTTGCTGGCGGGCTATTCGACCAAAGCCTATCAGGCGATGGGTGATGCCTATTTGCTTCCCGCCATTGCCGCCGTGGTGCTGGGCGGTACCAACATCCTGGGAGGCCGCGGCAACTACCTCGGCACCATTGCAGGCGTCATCCTGATCACCCTGCTACAATCCATCCTGTCGGTCATGCAGATGCCCGAGGCCGGCCGCCAGGTGATCTATGGCAGTGTGATCATTGCCATGCTGCTGCTCTATGGGCGCGGCGCCAAGACCAGAACTTGAGGAGGAAGCGATGGCCGTTACTCTGCTGACGAATGTCATGATCTGGGATGGATTGGGCGATACAGCTTATGCCGGTGAAGTTCTGGTCGAGGGCAACCGCATCAAGACCGTCGCCAAAGGCCGCATCCAGATCGCCGCCGAACGCGCTTCCGAGACGATCGATGGCGGCGGCATGTTCCTGATGCCGGGCATGGTCGAGGGTCATTGCCATCCCTCCTTTGTTGGCGTTTCGACAAACGCCGAGTTGGGCCGCATCGCCCCGGAAAAACATACTCTGCTGACCGCCGCGAATGTGAAACTGCTGCTCGAGCATGGCTTCACGTCGATTTTAGAGGCGGCATCGGCCAAACCGATGATAGGCGTCACCATACGCGATGCCATCAACTCGGGCCTGATCCCCGGCCCACGCATGCGCGCCGCCAGCCCCGAGGTCACCGCCACGGCGGGCCTCGGCGACGAGCGCCGCCGCCACATTTATGAAGAGAGCTTCGGACTGGTGGCCGATGGCCCAGTCGAAATGCGTAAAGTGGCCCGCGAATGCGTGCGCGATGGCGTCGACAACCTGAAGATCAATATCTCGGGCGACGAATTCGTCAGCCATGCCCGCGCCGAGATAACGACACTGGAAGATGACGAGTTGGCGGCTTTCGTCAGCGTCGCGCATGGTTACGGCAAGCTGGTCGCCGCTCACGCGCGCTCGTCGAAGAGCGTCAAGATGGCGGTGCGCCACAAGGTCGATTGCCTTTAACACTGCGATTTCGCCGACGATGAAGCAATCGACATGCTGGAGAGCGTGAAGGACACGTCGTTTGTCGGCCCGGCCTTCGGTCTCGTCCATAACTGCGCCATCGAGGGCGAGAAATATGGCATGAGCCGCGCCGTGGCCGAGGCCATGCACCTGCCGCGCAAATTCGAGGCGACCTGCGCCACCTATCACAAGATCCGTAAGCGCGGCATTCGCGTGGTGGTCGGCGGCGACTATGGTTTCACCGTGACGCCGATGGGCCAGAACGCCCGCGACATCGGCCACTTCGTCAAGTACTTTGGCTATTCGCCCGCCGAAGCCCTGCGCTGTGCCACGGCGATTGGCGCCGCGCTGATGGGCCATGCCGGAGAATTGGGAATCATTAAGGAAGGCGCTCTTGCCGATCTGCTGCTGGTCGATGGTAATCCGTTGACGGATCAATCCGTGCTGGTGGGCCCAAGCCGCTTCGCCATGATCATGAAGGACGGCGAACTCTACCGCGACCCGCGCCACCGGCCTGCAAGTGCCAACCGGGCCGCCGCGGAATGATCGAAGATCCGCCACTGCTGAAAATGGCCCGCGACGTGCGGCGCGCCGACCCTAAGGATATCGCTCAATTCCGCAACACGCCAACCAGCTTCATCACCGATGCCATGGGCGGGCGCGGCGCCCTCGACTGGCGCATCAAAGCGATTGGCGGGTCACGGCCCTTTGTTGGTTCGGCATTGACCTGCAACTGCGGCCCGGCCGACAACCTGGCGCTGTGCGCCGCCGTGGCGCAGTGCTTGGCCGGCGATGTGCTGATCGCCGCGACCGATCGGTTCACGGGAACCTCGGTGGTTGGCGACCTGCTGCTCGGCATCGCCAGGAATCGTGGAGCTATTGCCTTCGTGACCGATGGCATGGTGCGCGACCAGAACGACATCGAGGCACTGGATTTCCCCTGCTACGCCATGGGCGCCACGCCCAACTCGCCCGCCCGCAATGGTCCGGGCGAAGTCGGGCTGCCGGTTCAGTGTGGTGGCCTGCTGGTCGCAAGCGGCGATATCGTCATCGGCGACCGCGATGGCGTGGTCATCGTTCCGCAATCGGCAATTGCCGAAACACTGAAGCAGCTTGCGGCCGTGCGCACAGCCGAAGCGGAGATGCTTGCAAAAGTGAAAGGTGGGCTCAAGGAGGTTGGCTTCATCGCGAGCCTGCTGGCCGGGGACCGGGTCCGCCGTGTCGATCCATAGAGCATAGGCCATGAACATCGCAATTGTCGGTGCCGGTGCGATGGGCTCGGCCTTCGGGGCCGGGCTGCGCCGCGCCGGGCATGACGTGACGCTGGTTGACCGCAACGGAGCCCATGTCGAAGCCATCAGATCAAGGGGTCTCACGCTCCGCAATTCTTCTGGCGAGTATACGGTCAATGTTGCTGCGACCACGGATCTCGCGGAGGTGACCGGCGCCGATCTGGCCCTTGTGCTCGTCGACAGCAATGCCACCTCTGATGTGGCGCCGCGCATGGCTTTGACATTGGCCGAAAGCGGTTTCGTCCTCACGCTGCAGAACGGCATCGGCAACGTCGAAGCCTTGGCCCACCATCTGGGGCCAGAGCGGGTGCTTGGCGGCTCGACCTACGTCAGCGCCGCGATGATCGCTCCAGGCCATGCCCACAACACTCATGTCGGCGAAACTGTGCTGGGCGAAATGAGCGGCGGCCTGACGCCACGCGCCGAGGCTGCGGCAGAGCTTTTGAGCGAGGCCGGTTTCCCCACGCGGGCTGAGGCCAATGTCATGGGCCACATCTGGTCCAAGTTCGCGCTGAACTGCGCTCTGAACCCGCTCTCGGCAATCACCGGCCTGCGCCCTGGCGAGGTGGCAAGGCAAGAAGACATGGCCGCGCTGCTTGATGCCCTCATCGCCGAAATTCTTGCCGTGGTGGACGCGAAAGGCATCTCGCTGCCCGATGCGGACATCGCAGAACATATCCGGCGGCATGCCTGGACGCGCTATAACCGCCCCTCCATGCTGCAGCACGTGGAGGCGGCAAGAGCTACCGAGATCGGCGGCCTCAATGGCGCACTGGTTCGCGAAGCCGATGCACTTGGGCTGGCTGTGCCGGTCAACCGTACGGTCACCGCACTGGTGCGTGGTATCGAAGCCAGGGCACGGCGCGGGACCGATGTCGATGAGGTGTTGTTGGAGGCTCTCGCCAAAGGGCAGATGAGAGCGTTAGATTGACTTGCTCACACGAAAAACCGGATCCCTCACCATGATCGATTTTCCCATTGTCGATACCCATGTTCATCTCCTCGACCAGAAGCGCTTCAAGTACAGCTGGGCTGCGTCCGCGCCAAAACTGGCCCGCGACTGGACACCCGAGGATCTGACGGCGGCGGCAAGGCCCTACACCATTGAAAGCTTTGTCTTCGTCGAAGTCGATGTGGACATGCCACAGTACCGCGACGAAGGCGACTGGGTGCAGTCGATTGCCAACCGCGATCCGCGCCTCAAGGGCTGCGTGGCTAGCCTGCCGATGGAGCGTGGCAAGGCGATCGAGGCCGACATGGCGCATCTGGCCAGCCTCCCTGTCATGCGCGGTATCCGCCGCCTCATTCAGAACCAGCCCGATCCGGAGTTTGTGCTGCAACGGGACTTCATCGCCGCTGTCAAGTTGTTGCCGAAATACAATCTGCTGTTTGACATCTGCATCTTCCATCACCAGCTGCCGAACACTTTGGAACTTGTCAGGCGCTGTCCGGAGGTTTCCTTCGTGCTCGATCATATCGCCAAGCCCGGCATCAAGGCTGGCCTCATGGATCCCTGGCGCCAGCACCTGCGCGAGCTGGCGGCACTGCCCAATGTCGTGTGTAAACTCTCGGGCGTCACCACCGAAGCCGACCACCAGAACTGGACGCGCGAGCAGTTGCGGCCCTATATCGATCACGTCATCGATTGCTTCGGCTTTAACCGCGTCATGTATGGCGGCGACTGGCCGGTTTCGGTGCTGGCTGGTGAATACACCAGTTGGATCGAAGTGCTCGACTGGGCGGCCTCCGGCTGCAGCGCGGAAGATAAGCGCAAGCTCTTCCGCGACAACGGCAAATTTACTTATCGTCTGAGCTGATGGACCGCGCCCGCCTGCAACGCGAAGGCTATAGCGTCCGCGCGCTGCGCGAGATGGCGCGGAAACGTTTGCCGCGCATGGTCTTTGACATGGTCGATGGCGCGGCGGGCGACGAGGTGACGGTGCGCCGCAATGAGGCGGCCATCGCCGAAATCCATTTCGTGCCCAAACTGCTGGCGGGTGCCGGAACCCGTGACCAGTCGGTGGAAATCTTCGGCCACCGCCTGCCGTCTCCCGTCATCATCGGGCCGACCGGACTGGCGGGATTGCTGTGGCCGCATGCGGAACTGGCAGCGGCCCGCGCCGCCGCCCGCTTTGGGACGATCTATACCACGAGCCATGCCTCGACCAGCAGCATGGAGGATATTGCGGCTGCCACCGCCGGCCCCAAATGGATGCAGGTGTTTCTCTACAAGGATCGCGGCCTCACCGCCGAATTCGTGGCGCGTGCCAAGGCGGCGGGCTACGCGGGCCTGGTGCTGACCATCGACAATCAGGTGATGGCGGTGCGCGACCGCGATGCGCGAAACGGACTGATGTTCCCGATGAAATTGCGTATGCGCGGGCTGCTTGATCTCGCCAGTCATCCGGGTTGGCTGTTGCGCATGCGCAAAGCCCCGAACCCGACCTTCGTCAATTATGGCGCCCGCACCTCGATCGGCGCCCTTGGTCCGTTGATGGCGGAACAGCTTGACCCGTCCATCGGCTGGAAGGAGGTTGAATGGGTGCGTGGCCTGTGGCAAGGCCCGATGCTCCTCAAGGGCCTGCTGCACCCCGACGAAGCGAAGACCGCGCAAAAGCTCGGGATCGATGCTGTCATCGTTTCGAACCACGGCGGCAGGCAACTCGATGGCGCCATCTCGTCGATCGAGGCACTGGCGCCCATCGTTCAGGCCGTGGGCGGCGAC
>JANPCS010000354.1:0-2424 GCA_031431065.1 Hyphomicrobiales bacterium
TCCGAGTAGCTGCTCTCATCGAATCTCAGGTAGCTCGAGGGGTTCTCCAGCAACATCTGACGCCCCAACGCCGATTGCGTCTCATCGATATGCGCGCACACCTGCGTCAGCGTCGAGGCTGTGTAGGGCAGCGGCAGAAGATCGCTCAGGTAGCCGGTATCGTGCGTTGACCAGGCCAGGTGTTCGGAGAATAAACCGGGTTGATAGCGCTCAATCAGAGCCCTGAGCCGTTGTAGATGTGACTTGTCGAGGGGGCGGTTGCCGCCGATCGACAGACCGACACCATGCAGCGACAAAGGATAGTCTTGGCGGATGGCGGTCAGATAACGGTGCGGCGGGCCGCCCCCGCCCATGTAATTTTCGGCATGGATTTCGAAGAATCCAAGATCTGGCTTGGTGGCGAGGATCGCCCGGTAGTGTTCGGCCTTGAGACCAAGGCCACCTCTTGCCGGAATGTTGTGGCGAATGGTCATCACAAGAAATGGGGCGCAATCCACCGGCTGCGCCCCCAAGACTCAGGCTGGGCGCTTGATGGCTTCGAGCGAGCCCGGGCCGAGCGGGGTTTCGCTGGTGACGCAGGTGCCCTTGGGCACCAGTTTCCAGGCATTGCCCTGATAGTCCATGGTCGAGGTGCCGGCGCAACTCGTGCCTTCGCCTGCCGCGCATTCGTTCTGGCCCTTGAGCGAAATGCCAAAGCATTTCTCCATTTCAGCAGCTTGAACGGCGACCGGAATGGCGGTGCCCGCAATTGCCGCCGTCATGGCGCCGGCAATGGCAAGAAGTGTGTTGCGTCGGGTCGTCGTCATCGCGTGATCTCCATGTGTTGGTAGCAAGGCGTCTATGCCCGAAAGCATGGTCAACTGGAAATCACTTGGCTGTCAACTTTGGATGACCGCCCGTTCACCTTGCCGTGTCCGGCCCTCGAGAAGTACTATGGCAAGGCCAGCCAGCAGAATCAGGAACATGCCGATGGCGGCCAGAAAATTCGGCACTTCGTCGAATACAAGATAGCCCGATAGCCCCGCCCACAACAAGAAGGCGTAATTGAAGGGCGCAACGGCGCGGGCCGGCGCCCAGCGGTAGGCCAGAAAAATCAGGGAATGACCGCACATCAGGAAGAATCCCGCCACCAGCATCAATCCGGCATGCCGCGAAGTTGGTGCAACCTGTGTTTCGAACAGCAGCGAACAGACCAGCGCCGAAAGCATGACCGTGAGCAGTGTCGAAAATGTCACGATCAGCGCCGGAACTTCGGGCGGCACTTTACGCGTCGCAAGGTCGCGCCCAGCTGCCCCGACCGCGCACAAGAATCCCAGGATGGCAAAGGGTGAAGCCGCCGCACCACCGGGCTGGGCTACCAGAATGGCGCCCGTGATGCCAAGGCCGATCAGAATCAATCGGAACGTTCCAATCCTGTCACCCCAGATCAACCAGGTGCCGAGCAGCACCATGAGCGGCGACGTCTGGCCGATTGCCGTGACATCGGCGATCGGCATCTTGGCCAGCGCCAGGATGAAGCACAAGATGGCAAAGACCTCGCTGAACGTCCGCAGCAGCACCCAGCGGTTGAAGGCCTTGGGCAGATCGCGGCCGAAGCCGAAATAGATCAGAATCGGCAGGCACCACAGGCAGGCGGCGAGCCCACGCATCACCAGCACCTGAAACGGCGGTGCATCCGAAAGTGCCAGCTTCATGCAACTGTCATTGGCCACGAAAGCACCGGTGGCGAGAAGAACGGCACCGATGCCGCGGAGGTTCGGAGTGACTGCCATACTGTCCTGGGGACTGGGAAGGTTGCGCCAAACTCCCTAGCCTTCATGGCCTGGCTTGGCAATTGCCACCTGATCAAGGCACCAATGTCACTGGCACACGCAGATAGTGCACGCCATTGGCGTCGGCCGGCGGCAGTTGCCCGGCCCGCATATTGACCTGGATCGACGGCATAAGAAGCGCCGGTGCTGAAAGGGTTTGATCGCGGGCCGTCCGCATCTTGACGAACTCGTCTTCGCTCACCCCGTCATGCACATGCACATTGCGCGCCAACTCGTCGGCCACCGTGGTTTCCCAAGCATAGGTGCTGCGCCCGGCCTTGGGCAGATAGTCATGGCACATGAACAGCCGCGTCTCCTTCGGCAATGCCATGAGTTTGCGGATCGAACGGTACAGCGTACGGGCGTCACCGCCCGGAAAATCCGCCCGCGCCGTGCCATAGTCCGGCATGAACAGCGTATCGCCGACAAACACCGCATCGCCAATCTTGAACGACACGCAGGCCGGTGTGTGGCCCGGTGTGGCGATGACCTGCGCCTCAATCTCACCGATCTTGAAACGCTCGCCATCTTTCAACAGAATATCGAATTCCGAGCCGTCGCCGGAGACATCGAGGGCATTGAACACCGGGCGGAATATCTTCTGCACCTCGCG
>JANPCS010000355.1:0-4617 GCA_031431065.1 Hyphomicrobiales bacterium
ACAGGAACTGCACCAGATCGTTGGAGCCGATCGAGGCGAAGTCAACGATCGGCAGCAGATGATCGAGCTGCCACAGCAGCGACGGGACCTCGATCATCACCCCGAGCTTCAATGGCGTCGGCAGCACATGGCCGCGCTTCAAGAGATGCGCCTTCTCGATCTCGACCACTTCGATGGCGCGCTTATATTCCTCCACATCGGCGATCATCGGGAACATGATCTTCAACGGAATGCCCTTGCCCGCCATCAGCAGAGCGCGAAGCTGCAGCCTGAGCAGAGCCGGCCGGTCGAGCGCCATGCGGATCGAGCGCCATCCCAGCGCCGGGTTTTCCTCCTTGGGCTGACGAAGATAGGGCAGCACCTTGTCGGCGCCGATGTCGAGGGTGCGGAAGGTGACGGGCTTGCCCTTGGCCTGGTCGATGATCTGCGAATAGTGGCGCACCTGCGAGGATAATCTGGGAAAGCGCTGCGCCAGCATGAATTGCAACTCAGTACGGTAGAGGCCGACGCCGTCGGCGCCTGAGTCATGGAGATGCGGCAGATCGACGATCAACCCGGCATTGATGTTGAGTTCGATCCGGCCGCCGGACTTCATGATCGCCGGCTCGTCGCGCAGTGCTGCGTATTGCGCCTGCTTCCTGGCGTAAAAGCGGACTTTCTCGGCATAGGCGCGTTGAAGATCCGTGGACGGACGAACGAATATCTCGCCGGTGCCGCCGTCGATGATCACCGGGCTTCCGGTATCGACGAGATCGATGAGGCCTGCCGCCTGGCCGATGGCCGGAATGCCCAGTGCCCGCGCGACGATTGTCACGTGACTGGTGCGGCCGCCCTCCTCGAGCACCACGCCCCGCAGCTTGCTGCGGTCATAGTCGAGCAGTTCGGCCGGTCCCATGTTGCGCGATACGACAATGGCATTGGCAGGAAGATCGGTGCGCGATGCGGTGGCCATGGCGCCGGTCAAGATGCGCAGCAGGCGGTTCGACAGGTCGTCGAGATCGTGCATGCGGTCGCGCAAATAGGCATCGGGCGTGCGCATCATGCGCGCCCGGTTGTCGTTCTGCACACGCTCGACGGCGGCTTCGGCGGTGAGGCCGGTGTCGATCGCCTCGCGCAGCCGGTTCACCCAGCCCTTGTCGTGGGCGAACATGCGGATGGTCTCGAGCACGTCGGAATACTCTGTCGCGCGCTGGGCGTCGGAACCGTCGAGCAACTCATCGACATGAGCGCGCAGCTGCGCGATGGCCTCCTCGAGGCGGCGCTTTTCATGCGGCACGTCCTCGGCAATCATGTTCTGGATGACGACGCGCGGTTCGTGCAGCACCACGAAGCCAAGTGCCACGCCGTCGGCCAGGCCATCGCCGCGCAGGTGATGGGTTCTCACATGGGCAACGTCGGCCGCCACTTCGCTCGCCACTTCGCGCAATTCGCCGGCCGCGATGACTTCCGCCAGAACCATGGCGGTGGTCTGCAGTGCCTCTTCTTCTTCCTCGGTATAATGGCGCAGCGTGCGGTTCTGCACCACCAGTACGCCGATGACCGTGCCGCCGCGCATGATCGGCACGCCGAGGAAGGCGTTGTAAATTTCCTCGCCGGTTTCGGGCAGGTACTTGAAGGACGGATGGTGCTGGGCATCGGGCAGGTTGAGGCCGATGGCCTGCCTGGCGATGGTGCCGACCAGGCCCTCGCCGCTCTTCAGCTTCGATTTGTGGACGGCTTCGCGCTTCAGGCCCTCGGTGGCATAGAGTTCCAGGATATCGCCCGGCCGCATGACATAGATCGAGCAGACCTCGGCCACCATGTTGGCGGCGATGATCCGGACGATCTTGTCGAGGCGCTTCTGTGCGGCGACCGGCTCCGCCATCACCTCGCGGAGCCGCCGGAGCAGGACACGCGGGCCGAGGGCGGAGGTTACCATCAGCCGGTGTCCCCGCGCGTCACCACGCGGACCGCTTTTTTGCGGCTTGAAGCCGTGGCGGTGCTGTTCAGGAATCCGTGCATGCGTTCAAGAGGCCTTCGCATCCAGTCCATAGGCCGTATGCAGGGCGCGCACGGCGAGTTCGGTATAGGCCTCGTCGATCAGCACCGACACCTTGATTTCCGACGTGGTGATCGCCTGAATGTTGATGCCCTTGTCGGCCAGCGCCCGGAACATCCGGGCGGCCACACCGGCGTGGCTGCGCATGCCGATGCCGACCACCGAAACCTTGGCGACATCGGCCGAATGCGCGATATCGGTGAAGCCGACTTTGTCCTTGACGCCGTTCAATACATCGAGCGCCTTGCGCAAATCCTTCCTGGGCAGCGTGAAGGTGATGTCGGCGAAGGCGCCGTCGTGGGAAATGTTCTGGACGATCATGTCGACGCTGATATCGGCCTCGGCCAGCGGCCCGAAGATTTGCGCCGAAACGCCGGGCTGGTCTTTCACATGGCGGATCGCAACTTTCGCCTCGTCGCGCGAATAGGCGACGCCGCTCACAACATGCTGTTCCACGATACGTTCCTCATCGCATACGAGTGTTCCGGGCCCGGTGCCGTCGGGCTTGTTCTGGTCGGCCGAATCGGGTGCCTCGAAACTCGAGCGCACCTGCAAGGGTACCTTGTAAACCATGGCCAGTTCAACCGACCTCGGTTGCAGCACCTTGGCGCCGAGCGAGGCCTGTTCCAGCATCTCCTACGAGGAGAGGCGGTCAAGCTTCTGCGCGCCCGTCACGATGCGCGGATCGGCGGTATAGACGCCATCGACGTCGGTATAGATGTCACAAGACGCATCAAGGGCCGCGGCGATGGCCACCGCCGAGGTATCGGAGCCGCCACGGCCCAGCGTGGCAATGCGGCGATCCGGGCCGATGCCCTGGAAGCCGGCGATCACCGCCACCTGGCCCTGTTCCATGCGCTTCCTGATGTCATCGCCATCGATGGCGGCAATGCGCGCCGCGCCATGTACGCCATCGGTTTTGAGCGGTATCTGCCAGCCCGCCCATGATCTGGCGGGAATGCCGATATCCTGCAGCACGATAGCCAACAATCCCGCCGTCACCTGTTCGCCCGATGCGACAATGGCATCATATTCGCGGGCGTCATGGACAGCCGCCGCCTCGCGGCACCAGCCAACCAGACGGTCGGTGGTGCCGGCCATGGCCGAAACCACGACCGCCACATGGTGGCCGGCCTTCACTTCACGCGCAACATGCTGGGCGACATTGCGGATGCGGACGATATCCGCAACCGAGGTGCCGCCGAACTTCATAACCAAACGGCCCATCGGCCAAACCTTTCATATCCCCGCCGCCCGACCCGAAACTGGTGCGGCAGGTGGTCAAGTCTGATGGACGGTTGAACCCCCGGGTGCGGCGCGGCGTACTCATAGATGACGGGCCTCGCTTATGCAATAATCGGCCCCACAGAAATTTGGCAGAAATTTGGACATGGCACGATGACCGCTTATGCGCCTTCCCTCGACCCCTCGGAAGTCGAGAAATTCTCGAAAATGGCCGCCGAATGGTGGAATCCGAAGGGCAAATTCGGGGTGCTGCATGTCTTCAATCCGGTGCGGCTGCAGTTCATCAAGGAGCAGGTCTGCGCGAGGCTTGGCCGCGATCCACTAGTGCGCGCGCCGTTCGAGGGTCTGCGATTCCTCGACATCGGCTGCGGCGGGGGCTTGTTGACCGAGCCGATGGCAAGGCTGGGGGCGGCGATCGTCGGCGTCGACCCATCGGAAAAAAACATCAAGACGGCGTCTGTTCATGCCGGCGAAATGGGACTGGCCATCGACTACCGGGCAGGCACGGCGGAAGATCTGGCGGCGGCGGACGAAAAGTTCGATGTCATCCTCAACATGGAAGTGATCGAGCACGTGGCGGACCCCCGCGCCTTCACCGCAACTTGTGCTTCCATGCTGAAGCCCGGCGGGTTGATGTTCGTCGCCACCCTGAACCGCACCCTCAAATCCTTCGGCCTCGCCATCATCGGTGCC
The DNA here is from genome assembly GCA_031431065.1 of Hyphomicrobiales bacterium. Classification (GTDB taxonomy): domain Bacteria; phylum Pseudomonadota; class Alphaproteobacteria; order Rhizobiales; family Aestuariivirgaceae; genus Aestuariivirga. The sequence goes on from JANPCS010000355.1 coordinate 3,977, forward strand.
GAATATGTGCTGGACTGGATCCCAAAAGGCACGCATCAGTGGGAGAAATTCATCACGCCCGTGGAGCTGAAGGGGTGGCTGGGGGAGAATGGAGTTGATGTGAAGGAGGAACTCGGAGTCACCTACAGCCCGCTGTCAGGCGAGTGGCGAAGGAGCCGGGATACGGATGTGAATTACATGCTGGTGGGGATGAAGACGGTTTGAAACGCGCCTCCCCACTGCCGTCAATCTGGACCTCCCCTGTTGTCCGTCATCCCGGCGAAAGCCGGGACCCAGCTTTACTGACCGATTTCATAGGCTTGAAACTTAAATGATCTGTCATCGCAACCCCAACATAACCCATGTTACCGTAACCCAATGCGAGGGTAAGTCACCATGTTGGTAGAAGCAGTACTTTCGTACGCTCATCAAAAGACACTTGGTGCGGCATTCGATGAAATAGTCTCAAGCGTAATTTCATCATCACAGGGAAAATCAGACTCTGAAGTCATACTAGATGTGCTAGGTTCTGTTGACATTCACTTTATCCAGAGGACGGCGGATACGAGTGCGATGAAAGCCATGTAGTTTCTTGCGCGCTTTGCATATCGTGTCGCGATAGCACGATAGTGTTTGATTTTGTTGAAGAAACGCTCGACGAG
>JANPCS010000356.1:0-6409 GCA_031431065.1 Hyphomicrobiales bacterium
GGCGCGCCAACCGCGCCGCGGTGGATTTCGCCAGCCACTGGCTGCACAAGACCGGCCTCACCAGCAGGGCCGACGATCCGGCAGGCGACCTGCCCTACGGCGACCAGCGCCGCCTCGAGATTGCCCGCGCCATGTGCACCAGGCCGGTGCTGCTCTGCCTCGATGAGCCGGCGGCCGGTCTCAACCCAAGAGAATCCGAAGACCTCAACAAGCTGCTGCTGTCGATCCGCAACGACGAAAAGATTGCCATCCTGCTCATCGAGCACGACATGAGCGTTGTGATGGGCATTTCCGATCACATCGTGGTGCTCGATTACGGCGTCAAGATTTCCGATGGCGATGCGGAGCATGTGAAGAACGACCCCGCGGTGATCCGGGCCTATCTGGGTGTCGAGGACGAAGAGGAAGTGGATCTCAGTCCGGCGGCGGCCCAGACCAAGAAGGAAGGGGGCCGCACATGAGCGACGCCATGCTCACCGTCCGCGGCGTCGAGACCTTCTATGGCAAGATCCAGGCGCTGAGGGGCGTCGACATCGACATCAAGAAAGGCCAGATCGCCACCTTGATCGGTTCCAACGGGGCTGGCAAATCGACGCTGATGATGACCATTTGCGGCACCCCGCGGGCCCGCCACGGCAGAATCGTGTTCGATGGCGCCGACATCACCCACCTGCCGACCCACCTCATCGCCCGGCTTGGCATTTCGCAATCGCCCGAGGGCCGCCGCATTTTCCCGCGCATGAGCGTGCTGGAAAATCTGCAGATGGGCGCCACGATCTGCGATCCCAAGTATTTCCAGGAAGACCTGGCGAAGGCCTTCCGGCTGTTCCCGATCCTCGAAAAGCGCCAGTCGCAGCGCGGCGGAACGCTGTCTGGCGGCGAGCAGCAGATGCTGGCCATTGCCCGCGCCCTGATGGCGAGGCCGCGGCTCCTCCTCCTCGACGAGCCCTCGCTCGGTCTGGCGCCGATCATCGTCAAGCAGATCTTCGCTGCCATCCGCGCGCTCAACGAACACGAAGGCCTCACGGTGTTCCTCGTCGAGCAGAACGCCTTCCATGCCCTGAAGCTGGCGCATCAGGCCTATGTCATGGTCAACGGCAACATCACCATGTCGGGCACCGGCAAGGAATTGCTGGCCCGGCCGGAAATCCGCGCCGCCTATCTCGAAGGGAGCCATTGAACCCATGTTCTTCATTGAAGACAGTCCATGGATTTTCCTGATCATGACGGTGATCATCGGCGGCGGCGCCGCCTTCATGTCGGGACGCGGCCTAGCCAGCAAATGGCGCCCGGTGTGGATGGCCGTGGCCTACATGATCCCCATGGGGCTGGCCCTGCGCTTTTTCCATTATGCCCTGTTCGAAGGCAATCTGCTGTCGTTCCAGTTCTTCTTGACCGACACGCTGGTGCTGGTGGCCGCCACCCTGCTGGGCTACAGGCTGACCCGGGTGCAACAGATGGTGAGCCAGTATCCGTGGCTCTACGAACGCGCCGGGCCGCTGGCCTGGCGCGGCAAAAACTGATTTGGCCGAGGTGCTATGCCTCTTCCCAATCGCATGCCTTGGGCCTAGAACACTCACCCAAGGGGTGCGCAAACCCCGAAAGACTTCAAGGTCGTAGAAAACAAGGGAGACTAGTATGAAGAAACTTCTGTTGTCCGGCGTGGCGCTGGGCTTTGCCGCGATGCTGTCGGCCACCACAGCTCTGGCGGACATTACCATTGGCGTTGCAGGCCCGATGACCGGCCAGTATGCCGCTTTCGGCGAACAGCTCAGAAAGGGCGCCGAGCAGGCCGTTGCCGACATCAACGCCGCTGGCGGCGTGAACGGCGAGCAGCTGAAGCTGGAGATCGGCGATGACGCCTGCGACCCGAAACAGGCCGTGAACGTCGCCAACGACATGGTCGGCAAGGGCATAGTGTTCATGGGCGGCCACTTCTGCTCGGGCTCCTCGATCCCGGCTTCGGCGATCTATGCCGAGGAAGGCATCCTGCAGATCACCGGCGCTTCCACCAACCCCAAGTTCACCGAACAGGGCCTGTGGAACACCCACCGCGTGGTCGGCCGTGACGATGCCCAGGGCCTTGTCGCCGGTAACTTCCTTGCCAAGAATTTCAAGGACAAGAAAATTGCCATCATCGACGACAAGTCGCCCTATGGCAAAGGCCTCGCCGATGAGACCCGCAAGGCCATGAACGCCGCGGGCGTCACCGAAGCCATGAACGAATCCTATACCGCGGGCGAGAAAGACTACACCGCCCTCGTCTCCAAGATGAAGGACGCCGGCATCGATGCCGTCTACGTCGGTGGCTACCACACCGAAGGCGGCCTCATCCTGCGCCAGATGCGCGAACAGGGCATGAAGGCCCAGATGATCTCGGGCGATGCCTTCAACACCGCGGAGTTCTGGACCATTACTGGCGACGCCGGCGAAAACATGATCTTCACCTTCGCGCCGGAGCCCCGCAACATTCCGGCCGCCAAGGAAGTCGTCGAGAAGTTCAAGGCGGCCGGCTACGATCCGGAAGGCTACACGCTCTATGAGTATGCGGCGATCCAGGCCTGGGCTCAGGGAGCCACCGCCACCGGCGGCACCGACAGCAAGAAGATCGCCGAATGGCTGCGTGCCGGCAACACCTTCAAGACGGTGCTCGGCGATTTGTCGCTCGACGCAAAAGGCGACGTTAAAGATGCCAAGTATGTCTGGTACAAGTGGACTGCCGGCAAATACGCTGAAGACCCGTCGCTCCAGTAAGGCGTTTCAAGCAAATCCGGACCCGCGCATTCGCTTGCGCGGGTCTTTTTGTTGCGCAATCGCGGCGAAAGCCCGATATTGGCGGCAATCCGGAAGTGAACCGAAGTGAATCAATGATCCCTGCCCGCTTTGTCCTCGCCCTCGGCGTCCTGCTCTCCTTGGCTGCGCCTGCCGCCGCCGATATTCTGATCGGTGCCGCAGGCCCGTTTTCGGGCAACAACGCCGGGTTGGGCGAACAGTTGAAGCGCGGCGTCGAAATGGCCATTGCCGACATCAATGCGGCGGGCGGTATTGCCGGCGAACGCCTCAGTGTCACCTTTGCCGATGATGGCTGCGACCCGCGCAGAGCGATCGATGCGGCGACGGGCTTCGTCTCGGCGGGCGTCAAAGCGGTGATCGGACACTATTGTTCCGGCGCCTCGATCCCCGCCTCCAAGGTCTACGAGAAAGCCGGTATCGTGATGCTGAGCCCGGCTTCGTCGCATCCCAAACTCACTGACGAAGGCGGCTGGAACATCATCCGCATGTGTCCGCGCGACGATGCGCAAGGCAGTGCCGCCGCCGCTCTGGCGTTGGCGAAATTCGCCGGCAAGAAGATCGCCATCCTTAACGATCAGTCGCCATCGCAACTGGCGACGGTCGCCAAGTTTCGCGCCGGCCTGACTGCTGCCGGCGTGACGGCGGTACTTGATGAACCCTACAAACCAGGTGCCAAGGATTACAGCGAACTGGCCCAGCGCCTGCGTAATGTCTTTCCCGATGCCGTCTATCTGGCGGGCTCCTATGTCGAAGCAGGCTTGATTGTACGCGATTTGCGCGATCTGGGCTCCACCGCCCAGATTATTTCCGGCGATCAGCTGGTGAGCGAGGATTTCTGGAACACCGCCAAGGATGCCGGCGAAGGCACGCTCATGACCTTCACTTATGACGCGCGGAAGTTCGAGGCGGCGCGCAGCGTGATGCAGAAGTACAAGAACGCCGAATACAGCGCCGAGGGCTTCACGCTCTATGCCTATGCGGCGGTTCAGGCCTTCGCCACGGCGGCTGTGGCCACTGGCGGAACCGACTCGGTTCGCATCGCGGAATGGCTGCGCGCCGGCAACCGTGTGAACACCGTGACGGGTGAAGTGACCTTCGACGCCAAGGGCGATCTCGCGGCGCCGAAATTCGCCTGGTTCAGGTGGAGCGATGGCCGTTATGCCGAGATCGACCCGGCGACCCTTGAACCGCCTGCCCTCTCGACCACCCCCTGACCGGAGCCTTCCCCCATGCGCGCCTTTTTCGTCCAGATCAAATGCGACCTCGGCAAAGCCTATAGCGTGGCGACCGCCATCGCCGATGCCGAAATCGCCTCCGAAATCTATTCGACGGCGGGCGGTTTCGACCTGCTGGTGAAGTTCTATCTCGACGAGTCTGCAGACGTCGGCCGGTTCATGGCCGAGAAAATACAAACCATTCCGGGCATCCGCGACACCTACACCATTATCACCTTCCGGGCGTTCTGATGCGCTGCTGGCCGTCACCCTGTCGAAAGCCAGGGCCCAGCTTCAGTCTGGGCAAAGAGTGAAGAAAGAAGCTGGGTCCCCGGCTTTCGCCGGGATGACGGCAAGAGGGGGAAGGTTCAGCGGCCGTTCGACTGATACATGGAAATGGAAAGCTACCCATGATCCCGCGCTATAGCCGCCCTGAAATGACCGCCATCTGGGAGCCCCAGACGCGCTTTCGAATCTGGTTTGAGATCGAGGCGCATGCCACGGATGCGCTTGCCGAATTGGGCGTCGTGCCAAAGGAAGCGGCGGCCAGGATCTGGGAAAAGGGCGGTAACGCGGTGTTCGATGTGGCGCGCATCGACGAAATCGAAGCCGTCACCAAGCATGACGTCATCGCCTTTCTGACGCATCTCTCCGAAATCGTCGGTCCCGAAGCCCGCTTCGTGCATCAGGGCATGACCTCCTCGGACGTTCTTGACACCTGTTTCAATGTCCAGCTGACGCGAGCCGCCGACTTGCTGATCGCCGATGTCGATGGTTTGCTCGCCGCCCTGAAGCGCCGGGCCTTGGAGCACCAGGACACGATTTGCGTCGGCCGCAGCCATGGCATTCACGCCGAGCCCGTGACCTTTGGCTTGAAACTGGCGCAGGCCTTTGCCGAGTTCACCCGTGGCCGTGAGCGGCTGGTGATGGCGCGGAAAGAAGTGGCAACTTGCGCCATTTCAGGTGCTGTTGGCACATTTGCCAACATTGACCCGCGCGTTGAGGAATATGTGGCGGCAAAGCTTGGTCTGGCGGTGGAACCAGTCTCGACGCAAGTTATCCCGCGCGATCGCCATGCGATGTTCTTTGCGGCCCTGGCCGTCGTCGCCAGTTCGATCGAGCGGCTGGCCACCGAAATCCGCCACCTGCAGCGCACCGAAGTTCTTGAGGTCGAGGAGTATTTCTCGCCCGGTCAGAAGGGCTCGAGCGCAATGCCGCACAAACGCAATCCGGTGCTGACCGAAAACCTGACGGGCCTCGCCCGCCTGGTGCGCTCCGCGGTGGTGCCTGCCCTTGAGAACGTGGCACTGTGGCACGAGCGCGACATATCGCATTCCTCCGTTGAGCGCGGCATCGGGCCCGATGCCACCATCCATCTCGACTTCGCGCTGAAGCGCCTGACCGGCGTCATCGACAAGCTGCTGGTCTATCCTGAGAACATGAAGCGCAATCTTGACCGTCTGGGTGGTCTCATCCACTCGCAGCGCGTATTGCTGGCCTTGACCCAGAAAGGCATGAGTCGTGAAGAGTCTTATGCAGCGGTGCAAAGAAACGCCATGCCAGTGTGGCGCGGCGAAGGCAATTTCCTTGAACTGCTGAAAGCCGACACTGAAGTCGCCGCACTGCTGTCCGCGGCGGAATTGGAGAGCCTCTTCGACCTTGGTTATCACACCAAGCATGTCGATACGATTTTCAGGCGGGTGTTCGGATAAGAGCCTGATGTGACGATACATCTTGCAGCTAGTCCTGTGCTGCCCGCCGGAACACCGCGCTACTTGTCGGTCAGGCGGTCGTGATGGGGATATCGTCAGTTTACAGAGCGATGATTAAATGGAGTGGCTCCGTCATCCCTGTAGCAACCCTTTTCTATTTCTCGTTCAATGCAACCTGTTATCTACCCTAAGCACTTTCAAATCAGAGCGCCGAAACTCCACCCTGAACTCTGGTCCATCCAATCCACCCTTATAAGGCGGAGCAAGAGTGACACGGAGTTTACCTCTGTCAAAAACCACCATATACTGGGTCATATCGTCTAGATTTACATTTTGCTTCACCGCTTCCTCTCTGGCCTTCGTCACTGCGTCGGCGACATCGGATCCGAAAATCAATACCTTCTCTCCATAGCTTTCAAAAACCATCGGATCGATTGGCGCCGATGCAGATGGCAGTTGATCAGCTGCGCTGTTTAACGCGACCGCGTAAACATATATCAATAACGTAAGTATGAGTGCCCCAAAACGGACAACAGAGATCACAGTGCTTGATGCTGCTGAACTCATACGCTTTAGTCTCCAACTTACCCTCATTTCGTCATTCACTCTCCATCACCGCTATCTTCGGCTACGGTAACATTCCACTTTACTTATTTATCCCAAACACTTATTGACAGTCGAAACAGAATG
>JANPCS010000357.1:0-3922 GCA_031431065.1 Hyphomicrobiales bacterium
CTGGCAGGAGGTGCGCTTGCCGCCGAAGTGAAGTCAATCGCCATCCTGACGCCCGAGGATGGCACCGACTACGGTTGGAACCAGCAAGGTGTAGATGCCGCCAAGGCTGCTGGCGCCGCGACCGGTGTTGAAGTTATTGTCGCTCAGGGCCTTGGCTACGGCGACGTGCGTCCGACGATGCGCGAACTGGCGGGCGATGGCGCCAGCCTGCTGATCGCCCATGCCAGTGGTTATAATACCGCTGCTCCGGAAATTGGCGCGGAAATGAAAATTCCCGTGGCCATCGTCGATACGCCCGGCGCACTCAAAGCCGGCATGGTCGCCGATTACACGTTGAGCGGCCACACCGGTGCCTATCTCGCAGGCCGTCTGGCCGCGAAAATGACCCGTTCCAAGACCGTCGGCATCGTCGTTTCCGGCGAGCCGCCATCATGGAACTCGCAATCTGCTGCATTTGCACAAGGCGTGAAGGCGGAGAATGCTGACGTGAAGGTGCGCTATGCGGTGATCGGCCCCGCCGCCTACAGCGATGCGGCAGGTGGCAAGCGGGTGACCGAATCGGTGATCGCGGCTGGCGCCGACATCATCTTCGGCCAAGGCAACGGGTCAAGCTTCGGCATGCTGCAGGCGGTCGAAACCGTGAAGGCGGCGGACGGCGGCAAAGTCATGTTCATCGACGTCATCGGTGACAAGACCGCCATCGACAAGGGTTACCTGCTGTCCTCGGTGGTCTGGAACATCACGCCGGTCTATGTCGCGATGATCAACGACCTCAAGGCCGACACCTTCGGCACCAAGAGCTATGCCATTGGCCTCGCCGATGACTCGGTCAAGCTGCTGAAGACGCCGCAGATCCCCGACGATGTCTGGGCCGCGGTGATGAAGCTGCGCGATGACGTGATGTCGGGCGCCATCAAGGTCGATCCGATCTTCGATGCGGCGGCGGTGCGGGCGCTGATGTCCGATGTTTCGGTCGCGGCCGAATAAGCAAGTGAGAATTGTGGGGACGCTTTCGGGCGTCCCCGCTCTGGCAATGGCCGATATCATCGTTCTTGAGGGCGTCACCAAGCGCTTTCCCGGCGTCGTCGCCAACGACCGCGTCGACCTCGCCATACGCGCGGGCGAGGTGCATGTGCTGCTGGGGGAGAATGGTGCCGGCAAGTCGACGCTCATCGATATGCTCTCCGGCGTGCAGCAACCGGATGGCGGGCGAATTCTTATCGACGGCAAGCCCACGGCCATCGCCTCGCCCAAGCAAGCGCTGGCGCTTGGTATCGGCACGGTGTTCCAGCACACCATGCTGGTTCCCTCGCTCACGGCGGGCGAAAACCTGCTGCTCGGCGCGCCATGGTGGCGCCTGCCGCAGAAGGCGCAACTTGCGGCCCGTGCCGCCGGGATCGGCAAGAACCTCGGCCTTACGATCAGCCTCGATACAGTGGTTGCCGATATGTCGCTCGGCGAACGACAGCAAGTGGAAATTCTCCGCGCCCTCCTGCGCCAGAGCCGGGTACTCATTCTCGATGAGTCGACATCGATGCTGACGCCGAAAGGCATCGACGATCTCGGCGCCCTGATGCGCAAGCTGGCCAACCAGGGGCTGGCCATTATCTTCATCACCCACAAACTCAAGGAAGCCGTGGCCTTCGGCGACCGCATATCGGTTCTGAAGCTTGGCAGAAAGGTGGGCGAAATCACCGCGGGCGAACTGCGGACCCGCAACGAGCAGAGCATCATCGCCGAAATCGTCGAGATGATGTTTGGCCGCCGCAGCGATGATCCCGAAGCGGTCCGCCGCGAAGCCCGCAACCTGCCGGTGCCGGCACCGATGCTTGAGGTTCGCGGCCTCACATTGCCCGCCGCAGCGGGCCACCATGGCTTGAAGTCGATCAGCTTCGATGTGCGGCCGGGCGAGATCCTTGGGCTCGCCGGGATTGACGGCAATGGCCAGAAGCAACTGGCGGAGGCTCTGGCGGGACAGCGCCCGGCATCGGTGGGATCGATCCGCATCAACGGAATAGAATTGATGTCCAGAAGCCAGGCCGAACGCCGCGCTTTGGGTTTACGCTATCTGACTGATGACCGGCTGGGTGAGGGCACTGTGGGCGCCTTTGCGGTATCAACCAATTTCTTCCTGAAGGAAATCGGCAACGAACCGCTGTGGCGGCACGGTATTGAGCAGCGCCGGACGATTGCTTCGCGCGCCGCTGCGCTGGTGAAACAGTATGACGTGCGAACACCCAGCGTCCACACTCCGGTCGGCCGGCTGTCCGGCGGCAACATCCAGAAGCTCATCATCGCCCGCGAATTGGTCGAAGGTGCTCGCGTCATCATTTTCAACAAGCCGACCCACGGGCTCGATCTCTCCAACACCCTTGCCACGCGCCATCGCATCCGCGAGATCGCGGCGGCGGGCATGAGCGTCGTGCTGATTTCGACCGACCTGGAGGAGTTGCTCGCCCTCGCCGACCGCATCGCCGTCATGTCGGGTGGCGCCATCAGCGGCTTTGTCGACAATGGCGAAGCCGCCCACAGCGCAATCGGGCGGCTGATGATCGGGCTTGCCGCATGATCGTCGAGCGCATCAGCCTGGCGCTGGGGCCCATTGCCGTGGCCCTCCTACTTGCTGGAATTATCCTGATCGCCGCCGGGGTCAATCCGGTCTCTTACTATGCCTATGTCTTGCAGCGCGGCCTGTTCTCGTGGATCGGACTGCAGCAGACCATGACCCGCATGGCGCCGCTGCTGTTCATCGCCGCCAGCCTCATTGTGGCGTTTCGCGCCGGCATCTGGAACCTTGGCACCGACGGGCAGTTTCTCTTAGGGGCGGTGACGGCGGCGGCCGCCGCGCCATTGCTCGTGACGGTGATCCCTGTGTGGCTGGCGGTGTTGCTCAGCATGGTTCTGGCGACCGCTGTCGCGATGCTCTGGTCATTGCTGCCGGCCCTGCTGCGCGCCTATCAGGGCGTGAACGAAATCATCACGACACTGATGATGACCTTCCTCGGCATATCCTTTGCCAATGTGCTGGTGAAGCTTGTTTTCCTCGATCCGGCCACCACCGTACCGCAAACCCGCACCTTGGCGGTCGAAGACCGGTTGCCGCGGCTCTTCGACACCACCATTACCTCAGGCGTGTTGATGGGACTGGCCGTGGTCATCGCCGTCCATCTGATGATGACCAGGACCGCCTTTGGATTAAGACTCCGGGTTGTCGGCGCCAATCCGCGCGCCGCGCAGCATGCGGGGCTGAATGTGCCTGCACTGACCGTTTCGGTGTTTGCAATTTCGGCGGGCCTCGCCGGGCTGGCGGGAGCAATCGACATTCTCGGAGTTTACGGCAACGTTCGCGCCGACTGGAATCCGGCCTATGGCATGGCGGTCATTCCGGTGGTGTTCCTGGCGCGGATGAACGGCTTCGCGGCGATCGCCTTCGTGTTCCTTTTTTCGATCCTGTCGATCGGCGGCGAAAGTGCGGCGCGGCGCTTGGGCGTGCCGCAGGATTTCACTCTTGTATTCGTCGCCATCACGCTCATCGTTCTGGCGCTCGCCGAATACATCGCCCAGCGCCGGGCGGCGGTCAGGGAGGTCTGAATAACTTGACCGCTCTTTTCACCGATGTCTTTCTCAGCGCCCTTTTGTTCGGCGCCATCACCGCGGCGGTGCCGCTGCTTCTGGCGGGTTTGGGCGAGCAGATGTCGGAGAAGGCCGGCGTCCTCAATATCGGTATCGAAGGCATGATGATCGCCGGGGCCTTTTGCGGATTCCTCGGCGCTTACCTGAGCGGGTCACTGTGGCTCGGATTTTTGTCCGGCGGGCTCGCGGGCTGTGCCGTTGCGATGGTCATGGTGCTGCTGTGCGTACGGCTGGGGCTCAATCAGATCGTGATTGGAATCGGCTTAACACTCGGGCTCGAAGGCCTGAC